>NZ_JBDPMI010000009.1:0-274115 GCF_039871555.1 Streptomyces sp. B5E4 | reverse complement strand
CCCCCGCCCCCCCCCCCCCCGCCGACTGGTATGCGAATCTGGGAGGTCTGACCGGTGTTCAGCCGTGTGGCGATCATCAACCGTGGCGAGGCCGCGATGCGGCTCATCAAGGCCGTCGGCGAGCTCAACGCCACCGGCGCACCGCGGATCGAGACCGTGGCGTTCTACACCGACGCCGACGCCACGGCCACGTTCGTACGCGCGGCAGACCTCGGCTACGACCTGGGCAAGGCCGCGGACCGCCCCTATCTCGACCTCCCCCTGCTGGAGCGCGCCCTGGTCGAGTCCGGCGCGGACGCCGCGTGGGTGGGCTGGGGCTTCGTCGCCGAGGATCCGGCCTTCGCCGAGCTGTGCGGGAAGCTCGGCGTGACGTTCATCGGTCCGGGACCCGAGGCGATGCACAAGCTGGGCGACAAGATCAGCGCCAAGCTCCTCGCCGAGGAGGTCGGCGTCCCGGTCGCGCCGTGGAGCCGCGGCCCCGTCGCGGATCTGGACACGGCGCTGCGCGAGGCCGAGCGGATCGGCTACCCGCTGATGCTCAAGGCGACCGCGGGCGGCGGCGGCCGGGGCGTACGGGCCGTCCACGAGCCGGACGAACTGGTCGACGCGTTCCAGCGCACCAGCCAGGAGGCGGAACGTGCCTTCGGCAACGGCGCGTTGTTCCTGGAGCGGCTGCTCGTCAACGCGCGGCACGTCGAGGTCCAGGTGATCGCCGACGGCCAGGGCGGCGTGTGGGCACTGGGCGTACGGGACTGCTCCGTGCAGCGCCGGAACCAGAAGATCGTCGAGGAGTCGTCCTCGCCGGTGCTGGCGGCCGAGCAGGTGGAGCGGCTGAAGGAGTCGGCGGAGCGACTGGCGCTCGCGGTGGGCTACCGCGGCGCGGCCACCGTGGAGTTCCTCTACCAGCCGAAGGACGGCATGTTCGCCTTCCTGGAGGTCAACACCCGGCTGCAGGTGGAGCATCCGATCACCGAGGCCACCACCGGCATGGACCTGGTGAAGGCGCAGCTCCACGTGGCCGCGGGCGGCCGGCTGACCGGCGACCGGCCGGCCGAGCTGGGCCACGCCGTCGAGGCCCGGCTCAACGCCGAGGACCCCGACCGCGACTTCGCGCCCGCCCCGGGCCGTATCGCGCTGCTCGGCCTGCCCGCGGGACCCGGCATCCGGGTCGACACCGGCGTCAGCCAGGGCGACACCATCCCGGCCGACTTCGACTCGATGATCGCCAAGGTCATCGCGTACGGGCGGGACCGCGCCGAGGCGCTCTCGCGGCTGCGGCACGCGATGCGCGAGACCACCGTGCTCATCGAGGGCGGCACCACCAACAAGAGCTTCATCCTCGACCTGCTCGACGAGCCCGCGGTGATCGACGCCAGCGCGGACACCGGCTGGATCGACCGGGTACGGGCCGAGGGCGGGCTGGCGTCTCCGCGGCACTCCGGCGTCGCGCTGGCCGTCGCGGCGATCGAGGCGTACGAGGACGGGAAGCAGGCCGAGTTGCAGCGGCTGCTGGGCACCGCGCGCGGCGGTCGCCCGCAGGTGCACCACGAGGGCGGCCGGCCGGTCGATCTCACGCTGCGGGGCGCGGGCTACCGGCTCACGGTCGCCGAGACCGGTCCCGGCCGCTACCGCGTCGGCTTCCGCTCCGGCACGGACACGGACGACGGCTCTGTGCGGGCCGTCGACGCCGTGCTGGAGCGGTTCGACGAACACACCGGGCAGATCCGGCTCAACGGCCACGGCTTCCGGCTGGTCACCGGCGCGCACGGACCAGTCCACCTGGTCGAGGTCGACGGCGTGACGCACCGGATCAGCCGCGACGAGGGCGGCGTGGTCCGCTCGCCCGCACCCGCCCTGGTGGTCGCGACGCCGCTGGGAGCCGGGGAGGAGGTCGACGAGGGCGCCCCGGTGCTGGTGCTGGAGAGCATGAAGATGGAGACGGTGCTGCGCGCACCGTTCCGGGCGGTGCTCAAGGAGTCGCTGGTCGCCGTCGGCAGCCAGGTCGAGACCGGTGCGCCGCTGCTGCGCCTGGAGCCGCTGGACGACGTCGCCGCCGCGCCCGTGGCCGCGGGCGTCGACCTGGACCTGCCGGCCGAAGCCGCCGGGCAGAGCGCGGAACAGCGCGCCGGGCGCGGCCTCGCGGACCTGCGCAGCAGGCTCCTCGGCTTCGACGTCGACCCGGCCGGGGCCGACGACACCCTCGCCGGCTACCTCGCGGTGCGCGCCGTGCTGCCGGAGCGCCCGCTGGCGGCGGAGGCGGGGCTGCTGGAGGTCTTCGCCGACCTCTCCGAGCTGAGCCGTAACAAGCCGGAGCACGAGGAGACCGCGGCCGAGACCTGGGTGCGCAGCCCGCGCGAGTTCTTCCACACGTACCTGCAGAGCCTCGACGCCGAACGCGCCGGGCTCTCCGAGACGTTCCAGGGCCGGCTGACCAGGGTGCTCGGCCACTACGGCGTCGAAGGGCTGGACCGTACGCCCGCGCTGGAGGAGGCGGTCTTCCGGATCTTCCTGGCCCGGCAGGCCGCCACCGCCGACGTCGCGGTGATCACCGCCCTGCTGCAGCAGTGGCTCACCGAGGCGCCGCCGCCCGAAGCGCTGCGCCAGGTCGTGAGCCAGGCCCTGGAACGCCTGATCCGGGCGACGCAGTTGCGCTTCCCGCTGGTCGGCGGGCTCGCGCGGAGCCTGGTGTTCCGCTGGTACGCGCAGCCGCTGCTGCGCCGTACCCGCGCCAAGGTCTACAACCGGATCCGCGACCACCTGCACCACCTCGACGCGCACCCGGACGCGGCCGACCGCGACCAGCGGATCGCCGACATGGTCGCCAGCCCCGAGTCGCTCATCCAGCTCGTGGGCGAGCGCATCGCCCGGCCGGACGCCGAGGCGGACCCGCTGCTGGAGGTCCTCGTCCGCCGCGCGTACCGCGACCACCGGCTGACCGGGGTGCGCTGCGAGACCGTCGCGGGCCGGCCGTTCGTCACCGGCCGCTACGAACTCGACGGCGTCTCGCACCGGCTGCTGGTGACCGTCGCCGACTTCGGCGACCTGGCCGGGGCGGCCGCGACGGTCGCGGAGGTGGCCGCCGCGGAGCCGGACTCGACCGCCGTCGTCGCCGAGTTCTACCTCACCTGGACCGGCCGCCCGCCGGAGACCGACGACATGGCCGCCGAGCTGCGCGCGGCGCTGTCGGGCCCGCTGCCCGCCAGCCTGCACCGGATCACCACGACGGTCGCCGGGCACAACGGCGCGGCCCCGCAGCACTTCACCTTCCTCCCCTCCCCCGAAGGACCGGCCGAGGATAAGCTGATGCGCGGGATGCACCCGCTCATCGGCCAGCGGCTGCTGCTGCGCCGGCTGCGCAACTTCGACCTCACCCGGCTGCCGTCCGTGAACGAGGACGTCTACCTGCTGCGCTGCGTCGCGCCGAGCAACCCCGCCGACGAGCGGCTGGTCGCCATGGCCCAGGTCCGCGATCTGACCCCGCTGCGGGACGAGGAGGGCCGCATCCTCGCGCTGCCCGAGGTCGAGGCGGCGCTCGGCGCCTGCCTGGACGCGATCCGCAGGGAGCAGATCCGGCGGCCGGGCAGCAAGCGCCAGGACACCAACCGCATCTTCATCAACGTCCGCCCGCCCAGCGACTTCACGCTCGCGGAGCTGAACGCGGTGGCCCGGCGCATCCTGCCGACGACCCAGGGTCTGGGCGTGGAGGAGGTGCTGTTCCTCGGCTGCCGGCGCGACTCGCACGGGGGGCTGGTGCCGGCCGCGGTGCGGGTGTCGTACGACGTGGCCGCGGGCGTCCGCCTCAGCGTCACGGACCCGCCCACCGACCTGCTCCAGCCGCTCGACGACTACGGCCAGAAGGTGCTGCGGGTGCGGCGCCGCGGCACGGTCTACCCGTACGAGCTGCTCGACATGATCGCCGGCGCCGGCGGCACGTTCACCGAGCACGACCTCGACGACTCCGGCGCGCTGGCCCCCGTACAGCGGCCGAAGGGCCTCAACAAGGCCGGCATCGTGGCCGGCGTGGCCACCACGCCGACCGAGCGCTACCCGGAGGGCGTCACGCGCGTCGTCCTCCTCGGCGACCCGGTGAAGGCGCTGGGCGCGCTCTCCGAGGCGGAGTGCGCGCGGGTGGTCGCGGCGCTGGACCTGGCGGAGAAGCTGCGGGTGCCGGTCGAGTGGTACGCGCTGTCCGCGGGTGCCCGGATCGCGATGGACTCGGGCACCGAGAACATGGACTGGATCGCCCGCGCACTGCGCCGCATCGTGCACTTCACCCAGGACGGCGGCGAGGTCAACGTCGTCGTCGCGGGCGTCAACGTCGGCGCCCAGCCGTACTGGAACGCCGAGGCCACGATGCTGATGCACACCCGGGGCGTGCTCGTGATGACCCCGGACTCGGCGATGGTGCTGACCGGCAAGCGGTCGCTGGACTTCTCCGGCGGTGTCTCCGCCGAGGACAACTTCGGCATCGGCGGCTATGACCGGGTGATGGGCCCGAACGGGCAGGCGCAGTACTGGGCGCCGGACCTGAAGGCCGCGCGGGACGTGCTGCTGTCGTACTACGACCACACCTACGTGCTGCCCGGCGAGGCCGGTCCCCGCAAGGCGGGGACCACCGACCCGGTCGACCGGGACGTCAGCTGCTTCCCGCACGCCGCCGAGAGCAGCGACTTCACCACCGTCGGGGAGATCTTCTCCGCCGCGACCAACCCGGACCGCAAGAAGCCGTTCGACATCCGCACGGTGATGCGCGCACTCACCGACCAGGACCACCCGGTGCTGGAGCGCTGGGCCGGCATGGCGGACGCGGAGACCGCGGTGGTGCAGGACGTGCACCTGGGCGGGCGGCCGGTGTGCCTGGTGGGCATCGAGTCGCGGTCGGTGCAGCGGCGCGGCTTCCCGCCCACCGACGGCCCGGACGCGTACACCGCGGGCACGCTGTTCCCGCGGTCGTCGAAGAAGGTCGCGCGGGCGGTGAACGCGGCGAGCGGGAACCGGCCGCTGGTGGTGCTGGCGAACCTCTCCGGGTTCGACGGCTCGCCGGAGTCGATGCGCGAGTTGCAGTTGGAGTACGGGGCCGAGATCGGCCGGGCGATCGTCAACTTCCGCGGCCCGATCGTGTTCTGCGTGATCTCGCGCTACCACGGCGGCGCGTTCGTGGTGTTCTCCAAGGCGCTCAACCCGGGCATGACGGTGCTGGCGGTGGAGGGTTCGTACGCCTCCGTGCTCGGCGGCGCCCCGGCGGCCGCGGTGGTCTTCGCCGCCGACGTCGACTCCCGTACCGCCGCGGATGCCCGGGTGGCCGACCTGGAGGCCCGTCTGGCCGTGGCATCGGGCAGGGAGCGGGCACAGCTCGCCGGCCGGCTGGAGAGCGTGTGGGCGGCCGTACGCGCCGAGAAACTGGGCGAGGTCGCCGCGGAGTTCGACGGCGTGCACTCGATCCAGCGCGCGCAGCGGGTGGGTTCCGTGGACGCGATCATCCGTCCTGAGGAACTGCGGCCGCAGATCATCGCGGCCGTGGAACGCGGGCTCGCGGAAGGCACACCGCGGTGAGCTGCCAAGACGATTCAGTTCCGTTTGTCGAAACACCGCCGGGCCCACGAACCGGATATTCGTTCGCCCACTCCGGGCGGTCGGCCGGCGACACATATGGTGTTTTGCCAGTACCGGCCACCCGATAGTGTCGCCAGAACATCATCTTCCGGAACGTACGGTAACGGGGGCGAAGGACGCCCTGGCAGGAGCCGTTTGCCGGGCAAACACGGCCCCGTGCGCCGAGCCCCGCCGCCCGTCAAACTGACAGGATCTAGCTACGCACCAGACCTTCCCTTGACGTGAATCACCCGTCTTGCAGACTGTTTTTCGCACGGCGGGTTCGCGGCCCCCCAAGCCGTCCGATGGTGACGCCGCCGGCGCTCCGCGATGGCTCACGGAGGGGAAATGTTCACAAGGCACGAACTATGTCGAGTCCCGTCATGCAGAAGTGCACTCAACGGAAGCTCAGCGACAAATCCAGAAGTGCCGGGTGACGGAAAAGCCCTCTGCACGCCGTGCCGAGGCCGACTGGAAAGAAATCTACTCAACCTTCCCGCACTGTATTCCGACTGCACCGGAACCGCGGGTCCCGAAAGGGTACGGGTCATCCGGAAGGTCGCCAGAAAGAGTTCCGCGACCGGCGCGATGAATCCCGCCGCCGCCGAAGTGCGCGCCGCCATCCGTACGGTATTGGCCTCCTGGTCGGGTCTCGTCGCCGAAGAACGCCGGCTCAGCTCTCCCGCCAGAGACGTCCCGGCGCTCGCGCGCTTCCTGTGCCGGCATGTCGAGTGGCTCGCCCGCCACCCGGCGGCGGGCGACGTCGCGGAGGAGATCCAGGAACTCTCCCGCAGGGCACGCAAGGTCGCCGACCCCCACCGCGTGCGGCGGGTCCACCTCGGCGAATGCCCCGACATCGGCTGCGAGGGCACCCTCGTCGCCCTGATCCGCACCCATGGCGACCCCACGCCCTCCGAGATCGTCTGCACGGCTTCCGCCGCCCACACCTGGCCGGTCACCTGGTGGAGCAGACTCGCCCGCCGGATGCGCACGCAAGGAGAGGTCGGATGAAGTACCAACTCGCGAGCGCCGGTCTGACGGCAAACGACATCGCCAGCATCTGGCGGATACCCAAGGGCACCGTCTACCGCTACGCCCACATGCACCGGTGGCGCCGCTACAAGCAAATCGGCCGCGTCTATTACCACCCCGCCGACGTCACGGCCACCTTGGACGAGATGCAGCCGGAATGAACGCCTCGCCACGGCACCGTACGCCGACGCGACAGCCGGATCGGACCCGGCCGCATCGGCACACCGAACATGCCCGCATGCTCGCTGGGTCAGGGACGGGATCCCCGCTCCGGTTCGTGACCGTAGGTGACTTGTGGCACGTCACCCGCATGACCAACTATTCGGGCGAGAGCGGGGGCTTGACGGCCGGCTGGCGAAGAATCTATAAATATACTTGTCGCTCCGAGTCCGCCCTTCGTGGGCGTGTCCAATCTCGCACGACATCCCCACCGCAGCGGATCACGTCCGCTGCGGTTTTGCGTGGCAGGGGAACCCTGCGCGCGATTCGGCTGCCGGCCGTCTGATCTCTACGACAGAAGGTACCTATGCCCAGGCTCTGTAAGCCGTCGGTGCGCGTGCCGGAATACGTCATCACCATGGAAGAGACGCTGGAGTTCGCCGAGAGCGTCCATGGCGGGAAGCCGCAGCTTCCCCTCGCACTCCGGCTGATCCGGAATACCGGAGTACGGAAACGGCACGTCGTCCAGCCCATCGAAAAGACCCTGCGGCATCCCGGCTTCGAAGAACGCAACCGGGTCTACGAAGTCGAATCCAAGAAGCGCTGCCCCGAGGTCATCGAGCAGGCGCTCGCCCACGCGGACGTCGCCGCACGTGACATCGACGCGATCGTCTACGTGTCGTGCACCGGGTTCCTGATGCCGTCGCTCACCGCCTGGCTGATCAACACCATGGGGTTCCGCGCCGACACCCGCCAGATCCCCATCGCCCAGCTCGGCTGCGCGGCCGGCGGGGCGGCGATCAACCGGGCCCACGACTTCTGCCTGGCCCACCCCGGCGGCAACGTCCTGATCGTCTCGTGCGAGCTGTGCTCGCTGTGCTACCAGCCCGGCGACGACGACATCGGCTCCCTGCTGTCCGACGGGCTGTTCGGCGACGCGGTCGCCGCCGCCGTCGTCCGCGACGACGGGGGCACCGGCGTGGACCTGGAGCGCAACGGCTCGTACCTCATCCCCCACACCGAGGACTGGATCTCCTACGCCGTCCGCGACACCGGCTTCCACTTCCAGCTCGACCGCCGGGTCCCCGGCACCATGGAGCCGCTCGCCCCGGTACTGCGGGACTTCGCCACCGACCACGACTGGGACATCGGCAAGCTCGACTTCTACATCATCCACGCCGGCGGCCCGCGGATCCTGGACGACCTCGCCCGGTTCCTCGACGTCGATCGCGAGATGTTCCGGCACAGCTGGGCCACGCTGACCGAGCACGGCAACATCGCCAGCGCCGTCGTCCTCGACGCCCTGCGCCGGCTGATCGAGGAAGAGACGCCGCAGGCGAACGCCACCGGCGTGATCGCGGGCTTCGGCCCCGGCATCACCGCCGAGATGGCGCTGGGCAGATGGAACCGCGACCCCCGGGACGACGCGGACTGAGCCCGCCGGGGCACGTACACATCCGGCATGCGCGGCGAGGCGCCGGCGTGCCGCATTCACTCATCACAGGAGGCAGGTGACTTCGTCATGCTTACGCGGGAATCGCAACTGGTGGAGCTGGTCGACGCGGGCGGCACCGCCCTCGGCTCCCTCCAGGTCGCCGAGGCACACACGGCGCCCGGCCGGTTGCACCGGGCGTACTCGGTGATGCTGCTGAACGAGCAGGGCCGCATCCTGCTGCAGCAGCGGGCCGCGGTGAAGACCCGGTTCGCGCTGCGCTGGGCCAACGCCTGCTGTGGCCACCCGGCGCCCGGGCAGGGCGTCCTCGACGCGGCCGGCGAGCGGCTGATCGAGGAGATCGGGCTGCCCGGCGTGCCGCTGCAGGACGCCGGCGTGTACCTCTACCGGGCCGAGGACCCGCACACCGGCCGGGTCGAGCACGAGTACGACCACGTCGTGGTCGGGCTGGTCCCGGTGGACGTGCCGCTGGAACCCGACCCGGCCGAGGTGGCCGACGTCCGCTGGGTCACGCCGGAGGAGCTGCGGGCGGACCTGGCCGCCCATCCGGACCACTACTCGCCCTGGTTGGGCGGCGTGCTCGCGGTGGCCACCAACGCCGCCGACCGCCTGCCGCAGGCCGCCGGCCTCGCCACCAGGTAGCGCCGCCGTCTGCGGGGAGACGACCAACTCGAAGGGAGCCAGTGAAATGACACAAGGAGCCACACTCGCACGCATCCGCGACTACATGGTGGGCCCCACCCGTTTTATGACTCTGCTGTCCTGTTTCGAGCTCGGCATCATCGACGCGCTCCGCGACAAGCCCGGCATGACCGCCGCCGACCTCGGCGACGCGGTGGGCGCCAAGCCGGAGGCCGTGGAGCAGCTTCTGTTCCTGCTGATCAAGGAGGGCTTCGTCGCCCGCGACGAGGCCACCGGCACCTACACCCTCGACGCGCTCGGCGAGGTTCCCGAGCGCGACCTCAAGCGTGCGCTCACCTACATGAACATGATCAAGGTGGTCGCGCTCAGGCAGCTCTTCCACCTCACCGAGAGCGCACGGACCGGCACCCTCGTCGGCCTCAAGGAGTTCTACGGCGTCGCCGAGGGAACCATGTACGACGCCGTCGCCGAGCACAGGGATCTCCGCGAGTCCTGGGGGACGTTGATGGACAACGTCACCGCCAACATCGACCCCTGGTTCTTCGGGAACGTCGACATACCGTCGGGCGCGCAGGTGCTCGACCTCGCCGGGAACACCGGCCTCGGGGCGATCCACGCCTACGAGTCGAAGGCTTCTCCCGGGCTCCGGGTGACGACCTTCGACCTGCCGGAGAAGGAGCGGGACGCCCTGGAGAACTTCCGGGCGCACGGCGTCGCGGAACACTGCGCGTTCGTCGGCGGCAACGTCTTCGAGGACATTCCCCGGGGCTTCGACGTCGTGCTCATCAAGCATTTCCTGGACATGTTCGACAAGGGCGACGTGATCCGGATCCTGGAAGGCGTCAACCGGGCGCTGCCGGTCGGCGGCCAGGTCAACGTGCTCGTGCCGGTGTACCCCGAGAACCTCACGGACACCGACAACTACAACGTCGACTTCTTCCCGGCCTTCTTCATCGGCTGCACCATGGGCCAGGGCGGGCCGCAGAAGATGTCGGTCTACCGGAGCTGGCTGGAGGAATGCGGGTTCAAGGTGACCAAGGCGATCGCCAAGGACCCCGCCGAGCTGCCGAAGGACGTCATCCCGGTACCGGCGCTCCTCTGCGCGACAAAGGTTCGATGATCGACCGGTGCCGGCCCGGGTCGCCGATCCGGGCGCGGGCACCGGGTGCCGGTCCGGGTGCTGTCGCGCATCGCGGCAGGACACGGACCGGCGCCGCCGCATCCGGGTGGCGCAGGCTCGCCGGGGCCTTGACGACCAGGGGTGAAGGACCTATACATATGATTGCACCGATGGAGTCCGCCCTTGTGGGCGTTGACGCGTCTTCACACCGACGGTGCCGGGTGTCCTCGACCCCATTCCCCGACGCCGACCGGGAAATGTCCCGGAACGGCCGGTCCCACCGTCCGGATTCCCCGCGCGTATCCGCGCTCACGTTCACCATTGGGAGGACGCACGCATCATGTCCGGAGCTGTCGAGCTCGAGAGAGTGTACTCGGCCATCGAAAAGTCGGCTCAATTAGTGGGTGTGCCTTGTGCCCGTGACAAGGTCTGGCCACTTCTGAGCACATTCGGCGAGTCGATCGAGGACGCCCTGCTGGTCCTCAGTCTGCAGACCGGCGGGCGCCACGCGGGAGAACTCGACTACAGCTTCACCGCCTCGCCGGAACTCGGTGACCCGTACCCCCACGCACTGGCGCACGGCTTCATCGAAAGGACGGATCATCCCGTCCACTCCCTGCTTTCCGACCTGCAGGGGCGCTGGGCCATCAGGGAGCACTTCGTCGACTGCGGAGTCACCGGCGGCTTCAAGAAGTTCTACGCGCACTTCCCCCAGGACCTGCAGCCGGTGGCAAAGCTGGCCGAGGTCCCGTCCGTGTCGCCCGCCGTGGCCGACAACGCCGGCCTCTTCGCCCGCTACGGCCTGGACGAAGTGGCGATGGTAGGGGTCGACTACAAGCGGCAGACGATGAATCTGTACTTCCAGTTCACCCCGGACGGCCGTCCGGAACCGAGCGCGCTCCGCGCCATGCTGCGCGAACTCGGGCTGCACGACGCGGACGAGGGCATGCTGGAGTTCGCCAGCAGGTCGATGCGGGCCAACATCACCTTCCGCTGGGATGCGTCGCGGATCGTGCGGGTGGCTTTCGCCCCGCCGCCGGGCCGCGGCCTGGACCCGGCGGCGGTGCCCGCGCCCATAGAGCCGCACATCGCACGGTTCGCGAGGAACGCGCCGCACGCGTACCCCGGCGAGCGTCTGAACCTCTTCGGCGTCAAATGGTTCCCCGACGGGGAATTCATCGACGTCTGTGCCTACTACCAGCTCTCGGCCGGATACGAACCGGTCCGGCTGATGGAGACGCACAAAGAACAGGGATGATCCCCGGGGACCTGACCCGCCCCCGTTGTCCCTGTCCGCCACGACTGGCTGAGCCGGCCCTCGATCTCCAGGACACGGCCCGTCTCCGACGGGCCGTGTCCTCGGGTGTGCAAGGAATCCCCTCTCAAGGACAAGGAAGGCATATGACGACCGGACATTCTCCTGTCTCAGGCTTCTCCCCGCGGCGCAGGTCGCTGCTCATCGGCGGTGCCTCCGCCGCGGCGCTGCTCCCCCTGGGTCACGCCGGCACGGCCGTCGCCGCCGAGGGCGGCAAGGCGGCCCAGGCCGAGTTCGACCTTGACAAGGACAACTACATCGAGTGGTTCCAGCCCGAGGACGACGGCGCCGGGATCTCGCCCTCATCGGAGATCTTCGGCCCGATGGACGTGACGGTGTTCCTCTGGATCAACCACCTGACGGGTCTCGGGTGGTTCGACGCGGTGGCGCCCTACCACGAGACCGCGGTCGGTGTGCACTCCCGGATTCCCCGCCGCCCGTCCAGCGAGTCCGCCACCAACCGGAACATGAACATCGCCTGTATCTACTCCCAGTTCCAGTTGGTCAAGCGGGTGATCCCGAGCCGGGTCAAGCCCATGCGCGACCTGCTCACCGGCATCGGCCTGGACCCCGACGACGACTCGATGGACCCGGCCAACCCGGTCGGCATCGGCAACATCGCCGGCAAGTCCGTCTTCGAGGCCCGCAAGAACGACGGCATGAACTTCCTCGGCTACGAGGGCGGCCGCCGGTACAACCCCAGGCCCTGGGCGGACTACACCGGCTACCGGCCGGTCAACACCGCCTTCGACGTGGTCAACCCCTCGCGCTGGCAGCCGCAGCTCCAGGCCCACAACGGCCGCCGCGTCGGCGGCGGTCCCGGCGACCTGGGCATCTGGGTGGCGCAGCACTTCGTCACCCCGCAGATCCGGATGGTCAAGCCGCACATCTTCGACGATCCGCGCGACTTCACCGTGCCGCCGCCCAAGCACGTCGACCACACCCGGCCCAGGGACTTCAAGCGCTCGGCGGACGAGATCCTGGAGGCGTCGGCCTCGCTCACCGACGAGCAGAAGGTCATCACGGAGGTGATGGACAACAAGATCTGGGGCATCGGCCACTCGGCGCTGGTCATCGCACGGAAGCACGACCAGAACGGTGAGTTGGGCGTGCAGGGGTGGGCCCACTTCATCCTGGAGCACCTGCTGGCGACGTTCGACCCGCTGATCGCCGTCTGGAACCAGAAGGTCAAGTACGACGCCGCGCGGCCGGCCACCGTGATCCGGCACGTGTACGCCAAGAAGAAGGTGAAGGCCTGGGGCGGCGTCGGCGTGGGGACCGTCGACGACATGCCCGCCGAGGAATGGTTCAGCTACCTGCCGGTGGGCGACCACCCGGAGTACCCGTCGGGCTCCACGACGCTGTGTTCCGCGGCGTCCCAGTGCGCGCGGCGCTACTTCGGCTCCGACGAGCTGGACTGGAAGTTCACCTTCCCGGCCGGCTCCGGGCGGACGGAGCCGGGCATCGTCCCCGCCAAGGACGTCGCACTGCACTTCCCCACCTGGACCGACTTCACGCAGAAGTGCGGTACCAGCCGGGTGTGGGGCGGGGTGCACTTCAGCAAGACGATCGAGACGTCCATCGCCTTCGGGGAGCAGTTCGGCGACATGGCGCACGAGTACGTGCAGAAGCACATCAGGGGTGAGGTCGAGGACTGAGCCCACCGCGGCGGCAGGCGCCTTCTCCGGAGCCGCCGCCTGCCGCCGCACATCGGCATGCAGACGAGGGCTCCCGGCACGCGCGACAGCGAGGACGCGCCGGGAGGCCCCCGCCGGCAGGGGGCACCGGGAGGCGTCGACTGCCGCCGAACCCCCGCAAGTCTGGCCGGTTCCGATCGATCGTCATGTCACGCGCCGACCCACCGTGCCCGTCTTATGTGTGACACCCCCCAGGTACGACCGATGGCACCAGGAGATGATCATGGAAACACGGAGCGCAGCCCCAGCGGGCGGGCCGGGCTCGGAAGCGCTCGGGGATCCACGGCGGTGGCTCATCCTCGCCGTCATCTGCACCGCCTATCTCATGGTCGGCCTCGATCTGACCGTGATGAACCTCGCCCTGCCGTCGGCGCAGGAAGCGCTGGAGTTCTCGGACTCCGACCGGCAGTGGATCGTGACCGCGTACGCGCTGCCGTTCGGCAGCCTGCTGCTGTTCAGCGGGCGGCTGTCCGACATCATCGGCCGCAAGGAGAGCTTCCTCATCGGCCTCGTCGGCTTCGCCGGCGCCTCGGCCGTCGGCGGTGCCGCGACCAACTTCGAGATGCTGGTGACGGCTCGCGCCTGCCAGGGCGCCTTCGCCTCGATGCTGGCGCCGGCCTGTCTGGCCCTGCTGGCCACCACGTTCCACGACCCGAAGGAGAAGGCCAAGGCCTTCGGCATCTACAGCGCGGTCGCGGCCAGCGGTGCGGGCCTGGGACTGATCCTCGGCGGTGCGCTGGTCTCCGCGCTGAACTGGCGCTGGTGCATGTACATCAACCTCATCTTCGCCGTGGTCGCCTTCGTCGGCAGCGTCATGCTGATGCAGCGGGAGCCCAAGACCGGGGCCAGGCTGGACGTCCCGGGCGTGGTGCTGGCGTCGATCGGCATGTTCTGCCTGGTCTACGGCTTCGCCAACGCCGCGGACGAGGGCTGGGGCACGACCTCGACGTGGGGCGTCCTCACGCTCGGCGGCGTCCTGCTGGTCGTCTTCGCGTTCTCGCAGACGCGTGCCTCGGACCCGCTGGTGCCGCCCCGGATCGTGCTCGACCGTAACCGCAGCGGGGCGTACTTCACGGTGCTGCTGGTCGGAACCGGCATGTTCGGCGTGATGCTGTTCCTGATCTACTACATGCAGACCAACCTCGCGTACTCGGCGATCACCTCGGGCGTCGCGCTGCTGCCGATGGTCGTGTGCACGACCCTGGGAGCGAGTGCCGGCGCCATCAAGCTGATGCCGAAGCACGGTCCCCGGCCGCTGATCACCTTCGGTCTGCTGCTCAGCGCGCTCGGCATGGCCTGGCTGACCGTGATCGGCGTGGACTCGGGCTACGTGACCCACCTGCTCGGGCCGCTCATGGTGGTCGGCCTCGGCATGGGATTCATCTACGCCGCGGCGCTGCGCACCGGCACCTCGGGCGTGGAGCCCAGGGACGCGGGGATCGCCTCGGCGTGCGTCAGCACCGGCCAGCAGCTCGGCGGCGCGGTCGGCACGGCCCTGCTCAACACGATCGCCGCCACCGCCACGAGCAACTGGCTGGAGAGCAACGTGCAGGGGCAGCCGTCGGCGGACCAGCTCAACCTCGCGGCGATCGACGGCTACACCACGGTGTTCTGGGCGTGCACCGCCCTCTTCGCCGTCGGCGCCGTCGTCGCCGGCCTGATGCTGCGCGGCGGCCCGCTGCCCACGCCCGCGGAGGGCCCCGAGGAGGAGAAATCGGACGAGAAGTCCGAGGATCTGACCGAGGAGACGAAGACCGCACCATCCTGAGGGGTACTGCGCCCCAACTGCAGCTCAAGCGGCTGGTGATACCGGTGTATCCGGGTATCGCCGGCCGCTTTCGCCTGGGCCGGGCACGTCCACCGGCTGACCTGTCATCTCCAGCGGCGCACAGTCGATAAGGAACAGATTATGACGACGTCCGGAAGCTCTTCCGTCGCCGGCTTCTCACCCCGGCGCAGGTCGCTGCTGCTCGGCGGTGGCTCGGCGGCCGCGACGGCCGCCCTGGGCCACACGGGCACGGCCGCCGCCGCGCCCGGCGACCCGGCGGCGGAGCCGCCGCCCGCCTTCGACCTCGACAACGGCAACTTCGTCCGGGACCTGCTCACCGTGGCGGGCGACTCGAGCGGCGAGACGCAGGACCTCGGCCCCGCGGACGTCACCCTCATCTTCTGGATCCAGGACATCATGCAGACCGCCTGGTTCGACGCGCTGGCGCCCTACCACCCGACCGCTATCGGCGTACGCACCCGGCTCCCCCGCCGCCCCGCCGGCGAGTCCGAGACCGACAGGAACAAGAACATCGCCGGGCTGTACGCCACGTACCAGGTGGTGAGCGTCACCTACGCGGAGCGGGGGCACATCCTGCGGGGCCTGCTGGAGGCGGTCGGTCTGGACCCCGACGACGAGTCGGAGGACCCGGCCACCCCGGTGGGCATCGGCAACCTGGCCGGCAAGGCCGCCGTCGAGGCCCGGAAGCGCGACGGCATGAACTTCCTCGGGGACGAGGGCCGGAAGTACCACCGCCGGCCCTTCGAGGACTACACCGGCTACGAGCCGGTGAACACCGCCTCCAAGCTGACCGACCCGTCGAGGTGGCAGCCCGCCAGGACCCCGCACCGGCGCCGCGTCGGCGGCGGCCCCGGCGACAAGGGGATCTTCACCGTCCAGCACTTCGCCACCCCGCAGCTCCGGCTGGTCGAGGGCCACACCTTCCGGGACGCGGGCGGGTTCGAGCTGGCGGTGCCCGACCACAGCGACCACACCAAGCCGGGCCGCTACAAGCGCGCCGTCGACGAGATCCTCGGCGCCTCCGCCGCGCTGACCGACGAGCAGAAGGCGAAGGCGGAGTTCTTCAGCAACAACTACCAGGGCATCCTGCTGGCGACGAGGGCCGCGGCGATCGCCCACGACCTGGACCTGGACGGCTGGGTCCACCTGTACATGACGAGCTCGGTGGCGCAGCTCGACAACCTGATCGCCTCCTGGCACCTCAAGCACGAGTACGACGCCGTCCGGCCGTTCAGCGCGGTCAGGCACGTGTACGGCAGGCAGAAGGTGCGGGCGTGGGGTGGTCCCGGCAAGGGGACGGTCGACCTCCGCGCCGACGAGTGGACCGGCTACGTGCCCGTGAACGACCACCCCGAGTACCCGTCCGGCTCGACCGCGCTGTGCGCCGCCATGGCGCAGGGGGCGCGGCGCTTCCTCGGTGACGACGTCCTGGAGTGGACGTACACCTTCAAGGCCGGCTCGACGCTGACGGAACCCGGGCTGGTCCCGGCCCGCGACGTCGAGCTGAACTACGCCACCTGGACCACGTTCGTCCGGGACGCCGCCCTCAGCAGGGTATGGGGCGGCGTGAACTTCACGAAGACGGCCGAGAGGTCGGTGGAGTTCGGCAAGCAGTTCGGAGACCTGGCCCACGAGTTCGTGCAGCGGCACGTCTCGGGCGACGTCGAGGACTGATCCCGCAGCAGGATGCGCCGGACGACCTCCGGCCATTTCACGCTCCCGCGTGCGCACGACCATCCGACACACCGACCACGCCACCAAAGGGGATGACAGTGACCAACCTGATGCTGCTGCCGGACGGAATGCGCCGCTGGTCCAAGGCGAACGGCGTTTCGCTCGACGACGGCTACAAGGCGATGGCGGACAAGCTCGTCGAGTTCATGGACTGGGCGAGGGAAGACGGCATCACGACCCTGTACATCACGACCTCCTCGGCCGCGAACTTCAGCCGCCCCGAGCCCGCGGTGACGACGTTCCTGGTCGCGTTCAACGACGTGGCGCGGCGCACGCACGACAACTGCAGGTTCGACTTCACCGGTTCGCTCGACCTGGTGCCCAAGAAGTACCTCACCGAGCTGGAGAACCTGCGGGACGAGTCCAACAAGGAGTCGGGCTTCACGCTGCACTACATCATGGGCATGTCCCTCACCGAGGAGGTCGTCCAGCTCTTCAACAGGCTCAACGGCAAGATCCCCGAGCTGACCGAGGAGATCCTGGCCGAGAACGCCTACGTCCCGAAGCAGGTCGACTACCTCATCCGCACGGGCGGCGCCATCCGGATGTCGTCCTTCTTCCCGCTGATGTCCCCGTACGCCGAACTGCACTTCTCTCCCGTTCTGTTCCCTGACATGACGCGAGCGGACTTCGACACCGCACTGAACGACCTGCGCAGGCGGGAACGGCGTTACGGGAACTACCCGGCGTAAAGCACCACAGCACCAGTCGGCCGGAAAACGGCCGACACCGGTCTCCCAGGCGTGGTCCGACCCCGGTCGGGCCACGCCTGAGTCGTGCCATGCATCCTCGCTAGGGACAAGGAAGAACACGATGACGTCCGAACATTCCTCCCCCGCAGGCTTCTCACCAGGTCGCAGGTCCCTGCTGCTCGGCGGTGCCTCGACCGCGGCGCTGGCGACCCTGGGAACGGGTACCGCCGCCGCGGGCCAGGGCGGCGCCTCGGCCGCGAAGCCGGCCGCCGCCATCGAATTCGACTTCGACACCGGCAACTTCCACCGGGATCTGCTCAGCACGGCGGCCAACCCGTCCGAGGAGCCCCTCGGCCCGATGGACGCGACCGTCCTCGTCTATCTCACCCATCTCACGATGACCGCGTGGTTCGACGCGCTGGCGCCCTATCACCCGACCGCGGTCGGCAGGCACAGCCGCA
Organism: Streptomyces sp. B5E4; assembly: GCF_039871555.1. NCBI lineage: Bacteria > Bacillati > Actinomycetota > Actinomycetes > Kitasatosporales > Streptomycetaceae > Streptomyces > Streptomyces sp. B5E4. The sequence continues at coordinate 256,429 of NZ_JBDPMI010000009.1, read as the reverse complement.
TTCCCCGGCGCCCCGCCAGCGAGTCGAACACCAACCGGAACAAGAACGTCGCCGCGTTGCACGCCGCGAACGTGGTGTTCGGCTCGGTGTTCAAGGAGCGGGCGGCGACCTTCCACCAGCTCATGACCACGCTCGGACTGGACCCCGACGACCAGTCGACGGACCCCAGCAGCCCGGTGGGCATCGGCAACCTGGCCGCCAAGGGCGTCCTCAGGGCCAGCGCGCGGGACGGCATGAACCTTCTGGGCGACGAGGGCCGGAAATATCACGGGCAGCCTTTTGAGGACTACACCGGCTTCGAGCCCGTCAACACCGCCTACGAACTGGTCAACCCGTCGAAGTGGCAGCCGGCCAGGACCCCGCACCGCCGCCGGGTCGGCGGCGGCCCCGGCGACAAGGGCATCTTCACCGTCCAGCACATGGTCACCCCGCAGATGGGGCTGGTGAAGCCGGACACCTACCGGCACCCGAGCCAGTTCCCGCTCGCCCCGCCGGACCACCTCGACCACACCGACCCGCGCCGTTTCAAGCGCTCGGTGGACGACATCCTGGAAGCCTCCGCCGGCCTCGACGACGAGAGGAAGGTGAAGGCGGAGTTCTTCGACAACAAGTTCCTCGGCATCGGCCAGTCGACGAAGGCCGCCGGGATCGCCCACGATCTGGACCTGGACAACTGGGTCCACCTGATCTACACGAGCTCGCTGGCACAGGTCGAGGACCTGATCGCCGCCTGGTACTACAAGGTCAAGTACCAGGCTCCGCGGCCGTTCAGCGCGATCCGGCACGTGTACGGCAAGAAGAAGGTGTCCGCCTGGGGCGGGGCGGGCATCGGGACCGTCCACGACATGCCCGCCAACGAGTGGACCAGCTACATCCCCGTGGGCGACCACCCCGACTACCCGTCCGGCTCCACGACGCTGTGCGCCGCCGAGGCGCAGGCCGCCCGGCGCTTCCTCGGCGACGACCGCCTGGACCTGACCTGGCCCATACCCGCCGGCTGGACGCTGACGGAGCACGGGAGCGTCCCCGCCACGGACATGGAGCTGCACTACGCCGACTGGAGCGACTTCGTGAAGGACTGCGGCTACAGCCGGGTCTGGGCCGGGGTGCACTTCAAGACGACCGTCGAGAGGTCCATGGAGTTCGGCACGCAGTTCGGCGACCTCGCGTACGAGTTCGTCCAGAAGTACATCAAGGGCGAGGTGAGGGACTGACCGCGCCACCGCGGTGACGGTCACGCCGGGACCGGCCGGGCAGGGCGCGCAGCAACCGCGACCCGCCCGGCCGTTCACCTCGTACGACGCATCCTCAGCGGCCGTCGAGGCCGGCGACGAATGCGCGCAGCGCCGCCCACTGGGCGTGCAGCGCGTGGTCGCCGTCCCCGAGGGGGTCCTTGAAGAAGAAGGCCAGCGGCGTCAGCGGGCCCGTGCGCCCCGCCGCGTGGGCGGCCAGGGAGATCCGGGCCAGATCGAGGACCAGCGGAGCGGCGAGCGCCGAGTCGCAGCCCTCCCACGTGAACTGCAGCCGCATCGGGGTGCCGAGGAAGCCGCCGAAGGTGATGAGGTCCCAGGCGGTCTTGAAGTCGCCGATGTCGGCGACGTAGTCGATGTGCGTGTCGCCCTCGGGCGCGTAGCCGAGGGTCTCGCGCAGCACGCGCTGCTTGCTGACGGACTTCGCCGCGTTGGCGCCCGGCTCGGCGAGGTTGGCGCCGTCGCCGCCGCCGAGGAGGTTCAGGCCCGACCACGAGCGGACCGCGAGGTTGCGCATCGCGAACATCGGGGCGAGCACCGACTTCAGCAGCGTCTCGCCGGTCTTGCCGTCGTGGCCCGCGTACGGCAGGCCGCGCGCGGCGGCCAGTTCGTCCAGCGCGGGCAGCCGCGCGCCGGTGGAGGGGGTGAAGTCCACGTACGCGCAGCCGGCGGTGAACGCCGCGTACGCGTAGAGCGAGCTGGGCGGCAGCACCCGGCCGGGGGCGGTGAGCGCCGCGTCGAGCGCCGCCAGGTCCGCGTGCGCGGGGTGCGGCTGGGCGGCGGCCTCGGTGGAGGCGACGTTGACGACGACGACGCGCTCCAGCGCGTTCCGCTCGGCGAACGCCTCGATGTCGGCGACGATCGCGGCCGCCGTCTCGGCCTGGGTGCCGCCGACGGGCGCGTGCCGCAACTCGGCTTCCGCCGCGGCGAGGTCCGCCTCCAGCGCGTGGACGAGCCGGGCGGGCACGACGCCGGCGGTGGCGAGCTGCTCGGCCTTCTTGGCCACCGTGCCGGTGCTCACGTCATGGCCGCCGAAGACCAGGTCGCCGAAGCCCGGCAGCGCGTCGGCGGCCAGGTCCGGGTGGGCCGTCACACAGCCCACGGGCTCTGTCAGACCGGCGCGCAGCGCCAGCCCTCCGACCACGGCGGTGGTGGCGACCGAACCGCGGGCGCCGATGAACCAGATGCCAACTCGCATGAGACCCCTCCGTTACGGACACTGCGGATGAGAACCGGTGCGTACCGCGCACCACTCGGGCGGACACGGGCGAGGGCCGGGCCGACGGCTTGGCAGCCACGGCCCGGCCCCTGGACGGACGCCCGGTCGTCGATCAGCCGATCTTGATGACCTCTCCCTGGTCCCAGTCGCCGGTGGTGCCCGGAGGCCACCACAGGCTCTTGTTGGTCACGTAGACCGAGCCGTCGCGGCCCGCGAGGAAGCCGTGCGGGAAGAACAGCTTGCCCTTGGCCAGCTCCGTGCGGGTGCCGTCGCGGCCGATCTGGATGACGCTGCCGCCGTCGTCGTCGGGCGTCGGCAGGAAGCCGGTCGAGGTGAACTGCGTGACGTAGAAGTCGCCGTTCTTGCCGAAGCCGCAGCCCGAGATGGCGCTGAAGCCCCGCTGCCAGACCTCCAGGTCACCGCTCCACGGCTCGTAGCGGTAGACCTTGGCGGCCTTGGCGCCCTCGTCGCCGGAGTTGCCGTGGCCGGTCAGCTCGCCGACGTACACCGCGCGGTCCGGGCCCTGGGCGACGCAGGTGGGTACGGCGTCGGAGCCGGCCGGGCTGAGCGGGAAGCTGGTGAGGACCTTGGCGTTGCCCCACCGGTCGATCTGGCCGAGCACGTTCGCCCCGGCGTCCACGTAGTAGAAGCCGCCGCCCTTCCTGGGCGTCAGCGAGTACGGGTTCGTGACGTCGTAGTCGGGCGTGGGGTCCGGGTTCTCCTGGATGTACTCCCAGTCGGCCGCACCCGGCCGGGCGGCCACCCGGGGCTTCTTCGGGTTGGTGACGTCGAGCAGGGTGCCGACGTACGGCTTGAGCTTGTTCCGCAGGCCGTCGGAGAGCCACGGGTCGGTCGGGAGGGCCTTCGGCGAGCCCGCCTGCAGCGTGTACAGCCGGCCCTTGTCGTAGACCAGCCCGTTCGGGCCGATCATGTCCTGCAGGTTCAGTGCCGAGGGCAGGTTCTTCACGATCCGCTTCGGCTTGCCGGTCGTGATGTCGGCCACGGAGCCGGTGTGGCCGAAGCACTTCATCTCGAAGACGATTTCCTCCGAGACCATGTTGCACTCGGACGGCGCCGTGAAGGGCGGCGTACCGGTCTCGGAGACCAGCAGCCGGCCGCCCGGACCCCAGGTCAGGGAGCGCGGCGAGTACAGCCCCTTCGCGACCACCTTGACCTCGGCGTCCTTGCCGAGCGTGCCCGATCCCCTGCCGTGGTCGGCGGCCGCGGCCATGGGTCCGGACGATCCGGCCGCCACACCTGCGAGCGTGGTCGCCGCTGCCGCGGCGAGCAGCATCCGCCATCTTGCGAGACGTCGCATCGAGCTCTCATCTCCTCTTGAGTGGGGTGAGGTTCTGCTGGGTGACCACGTGCTCGGCCGGGGGCCGGCCGCCGCGGCAAGGAAGTCGTCGACCGGTCGCCCGGTCGACGACAGCCTTTCCACTACGGTCGGCGGCCGGGATCAGCCGATCTTGACGACCTCACCCTGGTCCCACCGGTTGGTGGTGCCGACGGGGTACCACACGGTGTTGTTGGCGACGTAGATCGAGCCGTCGGGACCCGCCAGGAAGCCCTGCGGAGCGAAGAGCTTGCCCTCGCCCAGCACCGTGCGGGTGCCGTCCTTGGCGATCTGGACGACGACGCCCTCCGGGTCACCGGGGGGCGGGAAGCCCGTCTTGTCGAACTGGGTGACGTAGAAGTCGCCGTTGGCGCCGAAGCCGCAGCCGGAGATGGTGGCGAAGCCGCTCTCCCAGACCTTCAGCTCGCCGGTCTTCGGGTCGTACCGGTAGATGTTGGCCGCCTTGTTCCCGGTGTTGCCGAAGCCGGTGAGCTGCCCGGCGTACACCGCGCCGTCGGGGCCGACGTCGACGCAGGTGGGCACGGCGTCGGAACCGTTCGGGGCCTTCGGGAACCACTTCAGGACCTTGACGTTGCCCCGGCGGTCGATCTCACCGAGGATGTTCGCGGCCGCGTCCACGTAGTAGAAGCCGCCGCCCGGCTTCGCGGCGAGCGAGACGGGGTTGGCCGTCGGGTCCTCGGAGGTGAGGTCCGGGTTCTCATGCATCCACTTGTAGCTGGCCGCACCGGGGTTGGCGACCGCCCTGACCTTCTTCCCCTTGACCTGGAGCACCCTGCCGTACTGGCTCTTGAGGGTGTGGCTCAGGTCGCGGGGCAGCCACCCCGGCAGCCCGATGCTGTGGCCGGCCTGCAGGATGTGCAGCTTGCCCCCGGAGTAGACCATCGCGTTCGGGCCGACGACCTCGGCGTTGTTCACGTTCGAGGCCAGACCCTCGATGATCCGCTTCGGCTTGCCGTCGGTGATGTCGGTGATCGCGCCCGTGGTGCTGAAGCACTTCGCCGTCATGATGTCGGCGTTGTCACAGAGCTGCTCGATGCCGCCGGCCTCCGAGACGAGAAGCCTGCCCTCGGGCGTCCAGGTCAGGTCGCGGGGCGAGTGCAGCCCCTTCGCGATCACCTCGACCGCAGCGTCGCCGGACAGCGTGCCCGAGCCCTTCTCCGCCGCCGCCACCGGACCCGACGGCCCGGCTGCCACACCGGCGAGCGCTGTCGCCGCCGCGACGGCGAGCGGCATGCGGAACCTCTTCAGACTACGCATCTTCGCCTGTTCCCTCCGTTTCGCTGTTTCTGTTTCACCCAGACAAGACGCGTGGAGAGACAACTCCTCGCCAAAGCCGTCCGGCGCACGTCGAAACAGCCGGCGGCGCAATGAGCATCGGCTAAACGCGTTTGATGGGGACCTTGTGTTCAACTGGCGCCGGGCCGCGGCCACCCACCCCGCGGGGTGGCGACCGTACGGCTCGTGGCCGATGGCTCATTCCGCATCCGGGAACGTGGTTCCGGGAAGGTGAGCCCGTGAATGACCGCCCTCGCCCGCACGTGGAAATCCCTGACCGCGGACGTGGACATGCCGGTGCCGCGGCGGGCGATGCGGTCGTCCGGGTGGAATCAGTAGAAAAGGCGGTACGAACCGAGGGATGTCATCGGCTCGAGCGACAGCGGCTCCGTGATCCACTCGTTCTTCAGGCCGTTCATCGTCTCCTGGAAAGCGGGCATGGTGAGGAGCGGGTTCTTCTCGTCATCCTCCAGGTCCACCACGAGAACGAAAGTCCGCCCGTCCGCGAGTTTGCACCAGGAATAGCGCACGCCCTCGGGCTTCGCTTCCTCGATCGCCGCGAACAGTTCCTTCGCGGCCTTCTCCGCGGTCTCCACCTTGTCTTCCTTGATCACGGCACGGAACATGCGGACGCTCATGGGAATTCTCCTTGGTAAACGCGCACGCCGCCGATCAGGGCGGCGGGGGTTCAGGGTTGTTCTTGGAGTTTGTCGTGGAGGATGCGGGTGAGTTCGACGCGGCGGGTTTTGAGGGTGGCGGTGCGGGGGAGCTGGGCCATCGGGATGTGGACCGGCTCGGCGAGCTGGGGGTAGTCGTGGGTGGCCTGGCGCCAGCGTTCGGGGTCGACGGGCTCGTCACCGCGGGTGCAGACGATCGGCACGGGCTTCTTCCCCGGGCCCAGGACGACGGCGAGTTCGACGAGTTCGTCGAGACGGTCCAGCACGGCGTCCTCGATCTCCAGACTGGAACCCACCCCCGGGATGGTGTCGATCTCCCGGTCGAGCATGTGCAGGCAGCCGAGGCGGGTGCGGTAACCGACGTCGCCGGTGCGCCACCAGCCCTGGTTGACGTTCTCGTCGTAGCGGTCCTGTTCACCGTGGTAGGCCTTGGCGATCCCGTCCCACCGGACCTCGATGAACCCCGGATTGTCCTGCGAGACCTGCCTGCCGTTCTGCGAGGTGACACGGACCTTCGCACTGCCCGGCAGCGCGAAACCCACACACCGCCCGTCCATCTCCCGCGCATGACGCCGGTAGTACGGCCTGCCCACCGCGGGGCCGACCTCGGACTGGCCGTAGATCTGGAAGAACTGGGGCGAGCGGCGGCGGGAGGCGTCCAGCAGCCGCCGCACCGTCCGCGGGTGGATCGCATCGAAGGTGGAGGAGAAGTACTTGACCGACGCGAACGGCCTGCGCGGGTCGTTCACCAGCCCCTCCCACGCAAGGAAACTGTTGGGGAGGGCTTCGATGAGACCCGGGCGGTTCTTCAGGAAGAACTTCGCGACATCCTCCGGATCATGGTTGTTGACCAGGAGCGTCGGCATGCCCTTGAACAACACCAGCGCCATCGCCGCGAACAGCCGGGAATGCACGAACGGGATACTGATCGCGACCGTCTCCCGCCGGGGCATCACACCCAGCATGAACAACTGCGGCCGCAACCGCGTCCGCATCGTCCGCGCGGTGTGCACCACCAGCTTCGGCAACCCCGTCGTCCCCGACGTATGCGTGATCATCGCCGGCTCATCCAGACCGGTGAACACCGGCCGCACCGCAGGCGAATCCTCCAACTCACCCAACGACGCCACCGTGATCACCGAAGCCGTCAGCCCATCCAGATCCTCGCCCTTGAGGAGACCGAGCTTCGCCTCATCGGTCAGCAGATGCGGCCGGCCCAACCGCTGCATCAGCGCCGCCACCGTCGGCGCGTCGAGGGCCGGGGACAGCATCACCGGAATCGCACCCAGACGAGCAACAGCCGTACCCAGAATCCACGAATCGAAGTTCGGCCGCTTGTAGACGACCAGATGCTCCCCCGCCCGCACCCCCGCCGCCGCCAACCGGGAAGCAAGATCCGAAACATAGTGAGCGAGCTCACTCACCGTGACACGCCGCCCCGCCTCGGGCAGCACATCCAAATCATGATCCAAAGTCAGCAACACCGAACCATGCTTCACCGCGGCCCGCTGCGCCAGCACCCCTATATACAAACCACGCTTGTGCATCGGACTCCGGCTCACAAGGCCCTCCACCCATACCAGCGTCGAAACTCCCAACAGATCCGCACAACGTGCCGCCCCGAGACCACGCCCACCCAGCATCGGTTACACCGCTTGGCCACCACATACCAACGACTTGGCGCCCACTTGGCGATTCTCCGTTTGCAATTCCACTGGGTGGGCGTTCGGCTCAGGGAGTGATGACCTGCGGCGTACCGACAGGCGTGTCTTCGTCTGCTTCCATTTCCTCGGCAATACGCATGGCTTCGTCGATAAGCGTTTCGACAATCTTGGATTCCGGCACCGTGGCGACGACCTTCCCCTTGACGAAGATCTGCCCCTTGCCGTTGCCCGACGCCACGCCGAGGTCGGCATCGCGGGCCTCGCCGGGACCGTTGACGACGCAGCCCATCACGGCGACGCGCAGCGGGACCTCCATGCCGTCGAGCCCGGCGGTCACCTCGTTCGCCAGCTTGTAGACGTCCACCTGCGCGCGGCCGCACGAGGGGCACGAGACGATCTCCAGGCGGCGTTCCTTGAGCCCGAGGGACTCCAGGATCGCCGCGCCGACCTTGACCTCCTCGGCCGGCGGCGCCGACAGCGACACCCGGATCGTGTCGCCGATGCCCTCGGCCAGCAGGGCCCCGAAGGCCACCGCGGACTTCACGGTGCCCTGGAACTCGGGGCCGGCCTCGGTGACACCGAGGTGCAGCGGGTAGTCGCAGGCCGCGGCCAGCTTGCGGTACGCATTGATCATCACGACCGGGTCGTGGTGCTTCACGGAGATCTTGATGTCCCGGAAGCCGTGCTCCTCGAAGAGCGAGCACTCCCACAGCGCCGATTCCACCAGGGCGTCCGGGGTCGCGCTGCCGTACTTGTCCATGAGCCGCTTGTCCAGCGAGCCCGCGTTCACGCCGATACGGATCGGCACCTGCGCGTCCGCCGCCGCCTTGGCGATCTCACCGACCTTGTCGTCGAACGCCTTGATGTTTCCCGGGTTCACGCGGACCGCGGCGCAGCCCGCGTCGATCGCCGCGAAGACGTACCGCGGCTGGAAGTGAATGTCGGCGATCACCGGGATCTGCGACTTGCGCGCGATCTCCGGCAGCGCGTCGGCGTCGTCGGCCGAGGGCACGGCGACACGGACGATCTGGCAACCCGACGCCGTCAGCTCCGCGATCTGCTGGAGCGTCGCGTTCACGTCGGCCGTCACGGTCGTGCACATCGACTGCACGCTCACCGGCGCGTCGCCGCCCACCAGCACGGCTCGGTCGTCATGGCCCAGTCTGAGCTGCCGGCTCTTCCGCCGGGGAGCCACCTGCTGGGGCACCTTGGGCATGCCGAGGTCCACCACGTCTGATCATCCTCTCGGTTCTGTCGTGCTGGGCCGGCACTGGTGGCGGGCCCCTCGGGGTCGGTCTGCGGGGCGGGGCTCAGCGGTCGCGGTACGCGACGTGCTCGACCATCTGGTCCAGCCGCTCCCGCCAGCCATCCGCCAGCGGCGCACCCTCGAGTGCCTTGCGGGCGGTCCCGACGAGCTGGTCGATGTGCTCCTCGACCTCCTGGCGCACGCCGGACGCGAGCATCGCGGCGCTGAGGGCCTCGATGTCCCACGTCCGCTCGGCCACCAGCTCGGCCACCCGGGCGTCCTTGGTGGCGGCGAGGGCGAGCAGGAGGTTCATCTTGTGCTCGCTGACGTCCAGTCCCGCCGGCTTGCCGGTCGCCTCGGAGTCCCCGAAGGCGTCGAGCAGGTCGTCGCGGAGCTGGAACGCCTCGCCGGCGGCGACGCCGTACGCCTCGAACGCCTGCTGCAGGTCCTGCCGCCCGGCGAGGGACGCGCCGAGGGCGAGGGGCCGGTGGATGGTGTACCGGCCGGACTTGCAGACCGCGATCCAGCGGGCGAGTTCCGCGTCCGGCTTCGGCTCGGCGGCCAGCGCGATGTCGAGCTGCTGGCCCACGAGCATCTCGGTGCCCAGGTCCGTCCAGATCTCCATGGCCGGTCCGGTCAGCCCGGCGGCGAGCCGGGTGGCGTAGCCGTACGCCAGGGCGCCGGCGAGGATGCCGATGCCTTCGCCGTAGCGGCGGGGCTCGCCGGTCCAGCCCTGGTCCGCGTGGACGGCGGCGTGCTTGGCGTGCAGGGTCGGCGCGCCGCGGCGGGTGGGCGCGTTGTCGAGGATGTCGTCGTGCAGCAGAGCGGAGGCGTGCAGCAGTTCCAGCGCCGCGGCGGCGCCGATGACCGCGTCCTCGGCGGGGGAGCCGTCGAGGGCACCGCCGGCCGCCAGGTAGCCGCTGACGCAGAACGTGGGCCGCAGCCGCTTGCCGCCGGCCGCGATGAGCTCCGCGATGCCCTCGATGGGCAGCGCCGCGCGGGGGTCGACCGCCCGCCAGCGGGCGAGTTCGGCGCTCAGCAGCTCCTCGACGCGCGCGACGGCGCGGCCGACCAGCTCCCTGGCGGCGTCGTCGACGGGAAGGCCCTCGCCGGCGCCGGCGCCCTTCTTCTTCGGCAGTTCGAGTCCCGACGGCGGCCGGAACACGACGGTCTCCTTGGCGGTGACCTCGGTCTCGATGTCGGCGTACCCGAGGGTCGCGAGCCGCTCGATGACCTCGTCGACCAGCACCTCGGGGGCGCTCGCCCCGGAGCTGACGCCGACCGTGCGGACGCCCTCCAGCCAGGCGGGGTCCAGATGGTCCACGTTCGGCAGCAGATAGGCCTCGGCGCCGGCGGCCTGCGCGACCTCCACCATCCGCACGGTGTTGCTGGAGTTGGCGGAACCGACGACGAGCACGACGTCGCTGCGCCAGGCGATCGACTTCACCGCGGTCTGCCGGTTCTGGCTCGCGTAGCAGATGTCCTCGCTGCCGGCGCCGACGATCTCCGGGAACCGCTCGCGCAGCACGGACACGATCTCCTCGGTGTCGTCCACCGAGAGCGTGGTCTGCGTGAGGAACGCGGCGCGCGTGCCCTCGGGGAGCTCCAGCTTCCTGGCCGCCTCCGCGTCCTCCACGATGATCGTGCGGTCCGGGGCCTCCCCGTAGGTGCCCTCGATCTCCTCGTGGTCGGCGTGCCCGACCAGGAGCAGCGTCCGCTCGTCGCGGGCGAACCGGCGGGCCTCCTGGTGCACCTTGGCCACGAGGGGGCAGGTCGCGTCGATGACCTGGAGGCTTTGCTGCGCCGCGTTGCCGCGCACCTCGGGGGAGACGCCGTGTGCGGAGAAGATGCACACCGCCCCGTCCGGCACCTCGGTCTCGGAATCGACGAATATGACGCCCCGCTCCTCAAGCCGGCGGACCACATGTTCGTTGTGGACGATCTGCTTGCGTACGTAAACCGGTGCGCCGTGTATCTCAAGGGCACGCTCGACGATCTCAATGGCTCTGATCACGCCGGCGCAGAAGCCGCGCGGCTCTGCGAGAATGAGCTTCTTGCCGCCCGGTTGCTTCTTGTTCTCCACCGCGGTAGCCATATGGAAAAGACTGCGGAACCGCGGTTGCGAGTGTCAAGGATCATTGCGGGGCAACATATTGTCACGGGCCTGCCGGGGCACGCCTCACCTGCCCGTCTGTAGCCGACGGGCTTACCGCGGGGTGGATGCGGGGACCCGATTAAAGCACGGAAAGCCGGTCCCCGTACCGGGGCCGGAGTATCACCGGGGACCTTGGCCGGGACTATGTCGCGAGTTGACATTGACTTGGCGTCGCTCGCCCCGGCCGATCCGGGCTCATTCCGCGGCGTACTGCGAGCTGGCGCACGCCACTTGTCGTCACCTCGGGCAACGGCCTCTCCTGCGGCTTCGGAGACGCCGGCGACCCGGACCAAGCGGCCGCCAAGTCGGCGACAACCGACTGTGCAGTGGGGGCCAAGTCGGATGGCGGACGCTAGTTGTATAGCGCAGCTGATAGTGCTGCCGGTGATCTGCCCTGATTTCGACCCCTCACTCGAGATCGACACGTGGAGGATCCATTGTCCGGAGATGCTGAAGTCAAGCGTGTGTATTCAGCCATGGAGGAATCCGCCCGATTGCTGGATATCACCGTCTCACGGGAAAAGGTGTGGCCGGTTCTGGAGGCGTACCACGAGGTACTCGAAGACGCCGTGGTCGTCTTCTCGATGGCGAGCGGACGCCACTCGACGGAGCTGGACTTCAGCATCTCGGTGCCGGCGAAGGCCGGCGACCCGTACCGCGTCGCGCTCGCCCACGGACTGACCCCGGAGACGGACCACCCGGTCGGCAGACTGCTCGCCGACACCCAGGAGCACTGTCCCGTCAGTATGTTCGCCTTCGACGGCGAGGTCACCGGCGGGTTCAAGAAGACGTACGCGTTCTTCCCCACCGACGACCTGCAGCCCGCGTCGAAGCTCGCCGAGATCCCCTCCATGCCGCCCAGCGTGCGGGAGAACGCCGAACTGTTCGCGCGTTACGGCCTCGACAAGGTGCAGATGACGTCGATCGACTACAAGAAGAAGCAGATCAACCTGTACTTCAGCGAGCTGTCCTCCGACACCCTCGGGCCCGAGTCCGTCCAGTCGATGATCCGCGACATGGGGCTGACGGAGACCGGTGAGGTGGGGCTGAAGTTCGCGAAGCGCTCGTTCTCCGTCTACCCCACCCTGAACTGGGAGACCGGCAAGATCGAGCGGCTCTGCTTCGCCGTGATCAGCACGGACCCCACGCTGGCCCCGGCCGAGCGGGAAGAGGACCTCACGAAGTTCTCGAAGTACGCGAACAACGCCCCGTACGCGTACGCGGGCGAGGCACGCACCCTCGTCTACGGGCTCACGCTCTCGCCCCGCGAGGAGTACTACAAGCTCGGCGCGTACTACCAGATCAGCGACGTCCAGCGGAAGCTGCTCAAGGCGTTCGACTCGCTCAAGGACTAGGAGAGCCGTGGGGTCGTAGTGAGGGCCGGTGTTCCCGTCACGGGAACACCGGCCCTCGCGCTGTCCGTGCGGGCCGGCACCCGCCCGGCCCGCACGGACAGCGCCGCTAGATGGCGAGCGCGATGTCGATGTCCGCCAGCTCGGCCTGGACGTCGATCGCGGTGATACGGGAGTCGTCGTCGGCGGTGAAGCGGAACGCGAGGTGCGGACGGCCGCCCTGCGCCCAGACCAGCCCGGTCAGCCCCTCGATGAGCGCGGGCACCGGTGCCCAGGCGCGGCCGGCGAAGAGCCGGGTGACGGCGTCGGCGCCGCGCAGCTCGGCGTCGACGCCCATCTGCACGGCGGTCGCGTCGGAGCGCAGCACGATGTCCGGGTCGAGCATCGCCAGCAGCGCCTCGAAGTTGCCGTCGCGGGACGCGGCGAAGAACGCGGTGGCCAGATCGGACTTGCCCGTCCTGAAGGTGCTCGCGTTGCCCTCGTAGACGCCGACGGCCGTGGTCCTGGTCGGGGCGGACCGCTGCACGCGGCGGCGGGCGCGGCTGGCGAGCTGACGGGTCGCGGCGGGGGAGCGGTCGACGATCGTCGCGATCTCGCCGAAGGGGACGGCGAACATGTCGTGCAGGACGAACGCCAGCCGCTCGGCGGGCGTGAGGGTGTCGAGGACCACCAGCAGCGCGACGCCGACGGAGTCGGCGCGGACCGCCTCCTCCTCCGGGTCGGCCGGCGCGGCCTCGCCGTGCGGCTCACCGGCCTCCGCCGTGTCCACCAGGTCCTCGGGGCGTGACTTGCGGGACTGGAGCATGTTCAGCGACACCCGGGCGACGATCGTCGTCAGCCAGCCGCTGAGATTCTCCACCTCGTCGGTGCGCGAGCGGCTGAGCCGGATCCACGATTCCTGGACGGCGTCGTCTGCTTCGGCGCCGGAGCCGAGCATCCGGTACGCGAGCGCGCGCAAGCGGGGGCGATCGGTTTCGAACCGTTCGGCCAGCCAGTCCTGATCACTCATCTGGTCAAGTCCTCTCACCGGCGCCTCCCATGTTTGGTGACCGGCGGGAACCCGCCGATACGACGAGCCGGGAACCACCACCGCCGACCCGGTGCCGTGCCACCCCGCCGCCTGCCGCCTGTGCCGGTAGCGGCTGACGTCGACAACGGCCGGTAACGAGCTTACTCCGCAAGGCGACTGCGGTGACCTGCGCCTCCGCCTGCCCCCGTCTCCGCGATGCCGGGACGGTTCCGCCCGGTCGCGGAGAAGAGGGCCGGTGACCGGAGTGACACGCGCTCCGGGGTGAAGAAGACGAATGTGTCCAGCGCGCGTCCCTCATCCTCATGCGGCGGGACGGGCTCAGGGGATTCGCCGGGGCAAGATATTGCCACCCGGGGGCAGATCACACGGACGGTGTCAGCCCGGCGCTCCAGGGGCGGAGTTTCTCCGGGTTGAGCACGGCCCAGATGTGGGTGATGCGGGAGTGGGCGATGTCGAACGCCAGGACCGCGACGGTGGTGGCGTCATGCTGACTGACCAAGCCGGGCTGGCCGTTCACGGTGCGCTCCAGGATCGTCAGCGGGGCCCGCTCGGCGAGCGCGACACAGCCGCCGGCGACCTGCCGGCCACCGGTGACCGGTTCGGCCACCGCACTGACCAGCCCGCCGCCGTCGCCGGTCGCGGTGGCGTTCGGATCCAGCAGCCCGATCAGGGCGTCGATGTCCTTGGCCTTCCATGCCAGCTTGAACTCCCTGACGATCTCGGCCTGCCGGTCCCGCGGGGTGGCGTCGGCCTGGGCGGCGCGGATCCGGCGCCGGGCGGAGGAGGCGAGTTGCCGGCAGGCCGCGGACGACCGGCCGACGATCGCGGCCACCTCCGCGAAGGGGTAACGGAACACATCGTGCAGCACGAAGGCCACCCGCTCGGCCGGTGTCATCGATTCCAGCACCACTAAGAAAGCCATGCTCACCGACTCATCCAGGGTGATCATGTCGGCCGGGTCCATGTGGCTGCCGCCCGCGCGCGCGGTGCGCTCGGGCAGCGGCTCGGGAATCCACGCGCCCACGTACTTCTCCCGCCGCACCCGCGCCGAGTTCAGCAGGTTCAGGCAGGTCCGGCTGGTCACCGTGGTGAGCCAGGCGCCCGGGGCCTCTATCGCTTCCTGCTCCGCTCTGGTCATCGCATACCAGCGGGCGTAGGTCTCCTGCACCGCATCCTCGGCATCGGAAAGCGACCCCAGCAGCCGGTAGGCCAGATTGATCAACTGGCGCCGCTCACCCATGAGCACACCAAGACTCGGATCCGAATCCGCGAACCCCGCCCCCGACTCGGTGGTCATCGCGTCACCAGTCCTCTCCACGCACCCACCCCGACCATCTCGCCAAGGTAGCCCACCGGGACACAAGCACTGCCCCACGCCTCACATTCCGCCGACGTGCCTTGTCGTACTGATGAGACACATGCATCAACCTCTGAGCAGGACGCTCACGACCCGACGCCCCTTCCCGCGCCGGCGCGTCGGCCGGCACCGCCTGCTCGTTCGGGTTCCGGCCGATCCGGACCTGGTGAACGCCAGCGCAGGACTCACGTACCGATCACCACGGTGGAGGCTAGAGGATGGCAGTGGAGTACAACCCCTACGACGAGCAGCTCAACGTCGACCCCTATCCGCTGTACGCACAGCTTCGGGAGACGGCGCCCGTCTACCACAACGAAGAACTGGACATCTGGGCCCTGACACGGCACGCGGACGTCGACGCCGCGCTGCGTGACTCGGCGGGGTACTCCAGCGCCAACGGCCCCGTGCTGGACGACGCCATCTTCGGACCCGATGCGCACAAGATGATGTCGTTCAGCGCCATGGACCCGCCCACGCACACCAAGACCCGGGGCCTGGTGTCCGGGGTGTTCAGTCCCCGGAACATGAAGGGGCTGGAGCCGAAGATCCGCGACATCGTGCGCACCCACCTCGAACCGGCGCTGGAGCGCGAGTCGTTCGACTTCATCACCGACGTGGCGGCCACGGTCCCCATGGACGTCATATCGGAGCTGATCGGAGTCCCGGACGAGGACCGGGCGGAGGCGCGCCGCCTGATCAACCTCGCGTTCCACCGCCCGCTGGGCGCCCGGGACATGACGCCCGAGAACGCCCAGGCGATGGGCGAGCTGGCGGGCTACTTCATGCGCTGGGTCGCCGAACGGCGTCGCGAGCCGAGCACGGACCTGCTGACCTCGCTGGTGGAGGCGAAGGTCGACGGCGAGCCGCTGAGGGACGATCAGATCATCGCCCTGCTGGGACTGCTGGTCACGGCGGGCTACGAGACGAGCCTGCGGATGCTGGGCAACGCCTGGTACTGGGCGTGGCGCAACCCGGAGCAGCGCGCCCGTGCCTTCGACGGCGGGATCAACGAATGGGTCGAGGAGACCCTGCGCTACGACTCACCCGTCCAGTACATCCTCCGTACCCTCACCGAGGACCGGACCCTGCGCGGCGTCCCGATGCCCAAGGGCGCGCGGGTCCTGCTGCTGATCGCGGCCGCCAACCGCGACCCCGAGGTCTTCCCGGACGCCGAGAGCTTCCACCTCGGGCGCGAGACCCACCGCGTGATCAGCTTCGGCGGCGGCCCGCACTTCTGCATCGGCGCTCCGCTGGCCCGGCTGGAGGGCCGGATCGTGCTGGACGAACTGGCCACGCGTATCAGCGAGTACGAGATCGACCCGGACGGGGCGACCCGCGTCGGGACCACCAACATCCGGGGCTTCTCCTCGCTGCCCACCACGATCAAGCTCCGCTGACCGGTGAGGACCACCCATGAAATTCGGCATATCGACGTTCGTCACCGCTGAGGGGATCGCACCCGACGCGCTCGGAGCGGCGCTGGAGGAGCGCGGGTTCGACTCGCTGTTCGTGACCGAGCACAGCCACATCCCGGCCGGACGGGAGACGCCGTTTCCCGGCGGAGGCGAGCTGCCCCAGGTCTACTTCCGCACGTTCGACCCGATCGTGACGCTCACCGCCGCCGCCGTCGCCACCGAACGGCTGCAGCTCGGGACCGGCATCGCGCTGATCCCGCAGCGCGATCCGATCATCTTCGCCAAGGAGATGGCCTCGCTGGACCAGGTCTCCGGCGGCCGCGCCGTCCTCGGTATCGGCGCCGGCTGGAACCGCGAGGAGATGCGCGATCACGGCACCGACCCGCGCACCCGGTTCGCTCTGATGCGCGAACGGGTCCTGGCGATGAAGGAGCTGTGGACCCGCGAGCAGGCCGAGTTCCACGGCAAGTACGTCGACTTCCCGCCGGCGTACTCCTGGCCGAAGCCGCTGCACCCGATCCCCGTGCTGGTCGGCGGCTGGGGGCCGGGGACGTTCGACCGGGTCATCGAGTACGGCGACGGCTGGTTCCCGTTCGCCGCGAGCCCCAAGGCGCTCGCCCCCGCCATCGCCGAGCTGCGGGAGCGCGCCGGACGGCGGGTGCCGGTCGTGGTGCACGCGGCCCCGCCCGAACCGGAGGCCGTCGCGGACCTGACGGAGGCGGGCGTGGACGAGATCACGTTCAACCTGCCGGCCGGGCCGCGTGACGAGACCCTGCGCCGCCTCGACGGGATGGCCGGGTTGCTCGGCTGACAGCCGGGTGCCCCCCGGCCCTGAGGGGCCGGGGGGCACGAACGGCCGGAACCGCATCGCCGCCCCGCATCGCGGGACCGGCCGCAGAGCTGCGGCCGTGCGGGCGCGGGGGCGGGCAGGCGGTGGATCAGGAGGCGGTGTCACCGGGGTCGGGGGCGTGCTTCATCAGCGGGGTCTCGCCGGCCGACCAGCCGCCGTCGACGGTGACGTCCGTGCCGGTCATGTACGACGCCGCGTCGGAGATCAGGAAGGACGCCGCCTCGGCGATCTCCTCCGGCAGCCCGAGCCTGTTCATCGGGGCCAGCGGGAAGTTGCCCTCCCCGGGCTTCGCACCGTTGGCCGCGGTCATCGGGGTGTAGACCAGGCCGGGATGGACGGAGTTCACCCGTATCCGGTAGCGGCCGAGTTCCACCGCCGCCATCTTGGTGAGGCCGCGGGCGCCCCACTTGGACGCTCCGTATCCCGAGGTCAGGGGGTGGCCGGTCAGACCCGTGGCGGAGCCGATGTTGACGATCGAGCCACCGCCGGCGGCGCGCATCGGCGCGACGACCGTCTTCACCCCGAGGAACACCCCGGTCAGGTTGACCTTCAGGACCTGTTCGAACTTCTCCAGGGTCTCGTCCTCGATCAGCGACCAGGAGCTGACCCCGGCGTTGTTGACCAGGCCGTCCAGCCGGCCGTAGCGCGCGACCGTCTCCTCCACCACGGCCTTCCAGTCGTCCTCGCTGGTCACGTCGTGACGGAGGAACACACCTCCGACCTCGGCGGCGGCCTTTTCGCCCCGCTCGGCGTTCTGGCCGGTGAGCACCACCTTGGCCCCGTCCCGGGCCATACGGGCGGCGGTCGCCGCGCCCAGCCCGCCGGCGCCGCCTGTCACGATCACTACCTTGTCCTGCAGGGCAGACACGGTTGTTCCTCCTGGTGCGCTCGGTCTGTTCCGGTTCCGGTGGATTGTCGGGGGAAGAACGCCGGCCGCCCGGCGGCTGCCGCGCAACCGGCCGGGGCCGACGTGATGTCAGGTGGTCTCTTCGGGGCCGTCGAAGCCGCGGTGTCAGAAACCGATGGCTTCGCGGAGCAGCAGGACGGTGCCGCGCCCGGGGAAGTGCGCCGGGTTGATGGCACTGAGGATGAGAACGCGGTTGATCTCACTGCCCATCCCGTACGCCTTCATGGCGCGCTCGTCCTCCAGCTGGAGGCAGTGGGTTTCGAGGCGCTGCATCGCGGTGCCCAGGTCGGGCACCACCTTCTGCGCGCCGACGACCCAGATGGCGTGGTCGGAGCCGCCGGTGTAGCCGGTGAGCTGGCTTCCGCTGGCCGAGCCGATCACGAGGGAGCCGGTTTCGGTGACCGCGTTGACGCTGCCCAGGATGACGTCGTGGTGGCCGAGCAGCCGCCGGATGTCCTTCCTCTGGGCCTTGCGGTCCATGGCCAGGGTGCGGGGCCTGACGGCGTCGTATCGCCCGCTCTTGTTGATGTCCTCGTCGATCCCGGACAGACGCAGCGTCTCGCTGGCCCCCGTGAACACGGTGGCGCCCTCGGGAACCAGTTCTTTGACACGGGCCCGCGCGGCGGCGGCGTCGTCGAGGATCTCAGCGTCGAATCCGTTGCCCTTCAGCGCGCCGGCCACATTCTCCAGGCGCTCCGCGGACGCCGGCTCGGTGAACGACGGTGCCGGAACCGAGGCCGTCATGGGTATCTCCTGTGGGTCGTGTAAGCGGTATGCGGCGAGCAGGCGGTGCCGTCCACACGTGATCGCGTGGGACGGAGCCTCGCGTCGTGGGGCACCCGGGCTTCCTGCCGCCGGACGACGTGTTCGTCGTCCCATCCCCTACGACAAGGCAACTGGCCGAAATGTGAGGCGGTGTGCGCCGGAGCCGTCGCCGGCGGAGTACGGATCCCGTGCGCCGGTGGCGTCGCCCGGCGGCAGGACCTACTGGACCTTGAGGAGCATGACGCTCCACTGGAATCCAGCCCCCTCGGCGATCATGAGAATGACATCGCCGCTGCGGCAGCGGCCCCGGTCCACGAGGTGGGCGAGGGCGCCGAACTGGTCGGCGGCGCCGATGTGGCCGGTCACCTCGGTGTAGTCCCACGTGGTGCGAGAGACGGGGATGTCCAGCGGGTCCACGTAGTTGCGCTTCAGGAAGGGCTCCCCGATCGCCGGGACGACCACGTGGTCGACGTCGGCGAGACCGATGCCCGCCTGGGCGAGGCAGGCATCGATCGTGGCGTCCAGACCCGCCCGGCGGCGGGGAAGCACCACCTCGGTGCCCATCCGGGTCTTGAGGAACGCGCGAGCGCGCGCGGTGACGTCGACGGGCGTCCGGTCCGAGGGCACGTGGCTGTGCAGCCCGCTCAGCGCGGGATCGGTGAGGGTCGCCGAGGCGATCAGCTGTGCGTACCCGGCCTCGCGGCTGAGGACGACGGCGGTGCCGCCGTCGGAGAGTATGTAGCCCTGTTCGACGTTGAAGCGGTCGATGTGGGGCATGCGCCAGAGGTCGGCCGCGACGACGAGGGCGGTGGGGTCGCCCGTGAGCAGCAGGCGGTGCGCGGCGAGGATGAGGGCGTCGAGACCGGCGGTACAGGACGCGTTGGATATCTGGGCGATGAAGGCGCTGGGGACCCCGACGGCCTCGGAGATCGCCGCGGGCACGTTGTAGATGGGCGGGTACGCGAGGGGGAACACGCTGGCGAGCAGCACGTTGCGGATGCCGGTGGCCGGCACGCCGGCCCGGGCGATGGCCGACCGGGCGGCGGCGGCCCCCACGTCGACGACGGTGCGCGAATCCTCGGCGATGGTGACGCAGCGGTATCCGGTGATCTTGGCGTCCGCCTCGGAGATCAGTCCCTCACGGACGGCGTCCGTCAGGGGCAGGGTGGGCAGGGCTTCGGCCGCCGCCGATGCGATGTAGAGCGCGTCCCCCGACGTGAAGTCGAGAGCGCTGGGGGTCGAGGTCGGGAACGGAGTCGTCGCCGAATCCTGGGTCGTCATGAGCGCTCCTGGCTGAATGTCTCTGACAGGTGTGTCGAGCAGGCGAGGCCGGCCGGCGCGATGCAGGGGGACGGGGCGCCGGTTTCATGGATCACGTGGCTTCCTGGCCGCTTTGTGATGCGTCCGTGTACCTGTACGACAAGGCTCGCGGGTGCAATGTGAGGTGTGGTGCCGCGCCGGGGTCCGGCCGCTGCGGCGGCCCTCCGCCGGGGTGCACGCGCGCCAGGAAGCCGGTCTGATGTCCGCGGTCGACTCGTCCCCGGCGTCGGCCGGCGCCGGCGTGGACGACGTGGCCCGCGTGGTGGTGCCGGCGGCCGGGAGGACTTTTCCGCAGCGGCGCCCCGACATGCTGAGGATTCCCGTTTCCCGCACCACGTGCGACTACTTCGCGGCGACGGGCCATAACCGCCCCGGCGACCGGTTCAGCGCCCTCGAACACCTCGTGGCGGAGGGACCGCCGCAACAGCGGAGACGTCGTTCTCCTCATCGGCGGGGGCGTGGGCTTCCCGCCCGGCGTCGCGGTACTCGACGTCCGGTGGCCCTCGCCGGTACGTACGGGAAAGTGAATAGTGGAGCGGCGGACGAGCGCTCCCGCGTTACTTTTTTTATTGCCTCGCCGCACCGCTCCACAGTCTTGAGTATGGGGGCGGTCCTTGGGCAGGACTGTGCCGCGAGTTGGTGGCGGCTTGGCGGTCGCGGGCACCCGGTCCGATCGATCAAACGCCCGCAAAAATGACAAGAGTCTGCCATACCGGGCCACCGGCAACATGTTGCCTCGCGGGACTCCTTGCTGAATTCGGTTCGCGCCCCGAGTGTTGTTCCATGACACTTCTAGATTCGCTCCGTGGTCCTCAGGATCTCAAGGACCTTGGGCCGAATGAGCTCACCGGTCTGGCCGCGGAGATCAGGGACCGATTGATCTCCACGGTGTCGGCGAACAGTGGCCACCTGGGTCCGAACCTCGGAGTGGTGGAACTCACCATCGCCATGCACCGCGTGTTCGACTCCCCGCGCGATCCGCTCATCTTCGACACCGGCCACCAGTCGTACGTGCACAAGCTGCTGACGGGCCGGCAGGAAGAGTTCGCCACCTTGCGGCAGCCGGGCGGCATGTCCGGTTACCCGTGCCAGGCCGAGTCGCCCCACGACCACGTGGAGAACTCGCACGCCTCGACCTCCCTGTCGTACGCCGACGGGCTGGGCAAGGCGTTCAAGCTGCGCGGCGAGGACGACCGGACCGTGGCCGCCGTCATCGGCGACGGGGCGCTGACCGGCGGGATGGCCTGGGAGGCGCTGAACAACATCGCCGCGGCCAAGTCGAACCGTGTCGTGATCATCGTCAACGACAACGGACGTTCGTACTCGCCGACGCACGGCGCCATCGCCACGCACCTCGCGCAGGTGCGGACGTCGCAGAAGTACGAGAACGTGCTCGCTTCCATCAAGTCGACGCTGCCCAAGACCCCCCTGGTTGGCGCCCCCCTTTACGAGACGCTGCACGGGATCAAGAAGGGTCTGAAGGACGTTCTGCAGCCGCAGGTGATGTTCGAGGACCTGGGCCTGAAGTACGTCGGTCCCATCGACGGCCACGACCAGGCCGGTCTTGAGCTGGCGCTCGCCCACGCCAAGGACTTCGGCGGCCCGGTGATCGTGCACGTGCTGACCCGCAAGGGCCACGGCTACGCGCCCGCGGAGAACAACGACGAGGACCACCTGCACCAGGTCGGGGCCAACACCGACCCGCTGACCGGCGCACCGGTGAAGAAGGCCGCGCGGACCTGGTCGCACGTGTTCGCCGACGAGATCCTGAAGATCGGCGGCAAGCGCGAGGACGTGGTGGCGATCACCGCGGCGATGCTGCACCCCACCGGGCTCGCGCCGTTCGCCAAGGCGCACCCGGACCGGGTCTTCGACGTCGGCATCGCCGAGCAGCACGCCGTCACCATGGCGGCCGGGCTGGCGATGGGCGGGCTGCATCCGGTGGTGGCGCTCTACTCGACGTTCCTCAACCGCGCGTTCGACCAGATGCTGATGGACGTGGCCCTGCACAAGCTGCCGGTCACCTTCGTGCTGGACCGCGCCGGTGTCACCGGCCCCGACGGCGCCAGCCACAACGGCATGTGGGACGGCTCGATCAGCCAGATGATCCCGGGTATGCGCGTCGCCGCCCCGCGCGACGCCAAGCGGCTGTCGGAGCTGCTGACCGAGGCGCTGGACGACTCCACAGGACCGACGTTGCTGCGCTGGCCGAAGGCGCCGGCCGGCGAGGAGGTCCCGGGTCTGGGCAAGCTCGGCGGCATGGACATCGTGGCCCGCCCCGAGGAGGGCACCGCCACCGACGTGCTGCTCGTCGGCGCCGGCGTGATGGCCGGGGTGTGCGCGGACGCCGCGGCCCGGCTCGCGGACCAGGGCATCGGCGCGCTGGCCGTCGACCCGCGGTGGGTCAAGCCGGTCGACCCGGCGCTGGCCGCCGCGGCCCGCGACGTACGGCTCGTCGTCACCGTCGAGGACAACGGCATCTCCGGCGGCTTCGGCGACGCCGTCTGCCGCGACCTGCGCGACGCGGGCGTCGCCACCCCGGTGACGAGCTTCGGCCTGCCCCAGGAGTTCCTGGACCACAACAGCCGCGGCGGCATCCTCGAACAGGCCGGGCTCACCGGCCAGCACATCGCCCGTTCCGTCACCGAGGCGGTCTCCGGCCGCCGCAGCGAGGTCGTCGGCTCGCGCTGAACACCGCCGACGACGAGGGCCGGTGTCCCCCTTCCCGGGGCGCACCGGCCCTTCCGTGTCGTACGCAACTTGCGCAACAGCGCCCTGTGCGAGGAGACTCGGCGGCGCCGGCGGTGAGCCGGCCGCCGGCGTCCCCGCCAGCCCCCGTCCGGGCGGCGCGGCCGGCCGTACGCCCCTCGGAGGGCGCCGTGCGGGCGTGACCTGCACCCCCGCATGATCGGCGGGCATTGCAATGGGGTTGCCAAGTCGCCACCAAGCCGATCGCAAGCGAAATGAGCAAAGATATATAGCGCTTGTGCACCGCCGCTATAACGACGGTGCACGGCCGAATTTGCTGTAACCCCGAGTGGGCGCGACAGGAAACTTCGGGGAAGTCTCTACCTACAGAAGGTGGATGCCAGGCATGTCGACTCTTTGCAAGCCAGCGGTGAGCGTGCCGGAATACGTCATCACCATGGAAGAGACCCTGGAATTCGCCAAGAAGGTGCACTCGGGAAAGCCGCAGCTTCCGTTGGCGCTTCGACTCATCCAGAAGACCGGGGTTCGGAAAAGGCACATCGTTCAGCCCATCGAGAAGACCCTCGACCATCCCGGTCTCGAAGAGCGTAACCGGGTCTACGAGGTCGAGTCGAAGAGGATGACCCCGCCGGTCATCGAAGAGGCTCTGGCGAACGCGGACATGACCGCCAAGGACATCGACGCGATCATCTACGTGTCCTGCACCGGCTTCCTCATGCCGTCGCTGACCGCGTGGCTCATCAACAAGATGGGCTTCCGCGCCGACACCCGGCAGATACCCATCGCGCAGCTCGGCTGCGCCGCGGGCGGCGCCGCCATCAACCGCGCCCACGACTTCTGCCGCGCGTACCCGGGCAGCAACGTCCTCATCGTCTCCGCCGAGCTGTGCTCGCTGTGCTACCAGCCGGAGGACGACGGCATCGGCTCGCTGCTCTCCGACGGCCTCTTCGGCGACGCGGTCGCCGCCGCTGTCGTCCGCGGCCGCGGGGGCACGGGCGTGACGCTGGAGCGCAACGCCTCGTACCTCATCCCGGACACCGAGGAGTGGATCTCCTACGCGGTCCGCTCCACCGGCTTCCACTTCCAGCTCGACCGCCGGGTCCCCGGCACGATGGAGCCGCTGGCGCCCGTGCTGCGCCAACTGGCCACGAACCACGGCTGGGACGTCGAGAACCTGGACTTCTACATCATCCACGCCGGCGGGCCCCGGATCCTGGACGACCTGAGCAAGTTCCTCAACACCGACCGGCACATGTTCCGGCACAGCTGGTCGACCCTGACCGACTACGGGAACATCGCCAGCGCCGTCGTGCTGGAGGCGCTGCGCCGCCTCTTCGAGGAGAACACGGTCCTGCCCGGCGCCAGCGGCATGATCGCGGGCTTCGGCCCCGGGATCACCGCCGAGATGTCGGTGGGGAGCTGGGTCGGCGAGGGCCCGCAGCAGCAGGCGGCCGGTACCCCCGTCGCCGCCGCCGTCGGCTGAGCCGGCGCACGCCGCGCGCCCCGTCACACACCACGAAGGGAAGATCGCATGACCAGCCTGGTCGTCCCCCCCGGTCAGGGACGGAAGCTCATCACGAAGGCGCAGGAGGTGACCTTCAAGGTCACCGGCGCGGACAACGGCTTCGCCTCGACCTTCGAGGTCATCGTCCCCCCCGGCTTCGACGTCGGCGCGCACGTGCACGAGGACGCCAAGGAGTTCTTCTACGTCCTCGAAGGCGAGCTGGAGCTGTTCGCCTTCGAGCCCGTCGCGCGCACCGAGGACACCTGGCACAACTGGGAGTCCCCGGAGGGCGGCAAGCCGCTGCGGGCCGGGCCCGGAAGCTGCATGTTCGTGGACAGCGGCACCCCGCACGCCTTCCGCAACCCCACGAGCACCCCGACGCGCATGCTCTTCCAGAGCTCCCCGCCGCCCGACCACGAGCGCTACTTCGAGGAGATCTGCGAGATCTTCTCCAGCGGCAAGACCGTGGACCCCGGCGCGGTGCAGCTCCTGCGGGACCGCTACGACGTCAAACAGATCACGCCGCTTCGCTACGGGTAACCGGTCTCCTACCAGCACCACCCGAGAGGGCACGATGGACAGCATTCCATTGGTTCACGCGAGTTTGGGCATGCAGGAGCTGGCAGCCGTCGAGGAGGTGTTCGACTCCGACTGGACGGCCGGCCAGGGCCCGCGGGGCAAGGCCCTCGAAGCCGAGCTGGCCCGCCGCTACAGCGTCGCCGACGCCGTCGCGCTGAGCAGTTGCGCCGCCGCGCTGCACCTCGCCCTGCTCGCGCTGAAGGTGGAGCCCGGCGCCGAGGTGATCGTCGCCGACTACACCTTCCCGGCGCCGGCCCACGCGGTGCACTACGTCGGCGCCACCCCCAGGTTCGCGGACGTACGGGCCGACACCGGCACCGTCGACCCGCAGGCGGTCGCCGACCTCATCGGCCCGCGCACCGTCGGCATCATCGCCGTGGACACCGTCGGACTGCCCGCCGACTACGCCGAGCTGCGGCAACTCGCCGACCGCCACAAGCTGTTCCTCATCGAGGACGCGGCGTGCGCCATCGGCGCCACGTACCAGGGCCGCCCGGCCGGCTCGCTGGCACCGGTGGCCTGCCTGTCCTTCCACGGGCGCAAGGGGATCACCTGCGGCGAGGGCGGCGCGCTGCTCGCCGAGGACCCGGCGATCGGCGCGGATGTGCGATTGCGCTCGTCGTTCGGCATCGGGAGCATCTTCGACAAGGCCCGGGTCATCGGCCTGCCGATCCCGATCTTCACCGACATCGGTTACAACTACAAACTGTCCGACATCTCCGCCGCGATCCTCCAGGTGCAGCTCGGCCGGATCGAGGAACTGCTCGACCGCCGCAACCAGGTGGCGGCCCGCTACGGCGAACTCCTCAAGGACGAAGAGCTCGTCACCGTCCCGTTCGTGCCCGCGGACCGCACCCACGCCTGGCAGTCGTACCTGCTGACGCTCGACCCCGGCGTCGATCGCGCCGGCGTCGCCGCCGACCTGCGCGCCCAGGGCATCGGCTGCGGCCACGGCACCTGGGCCAGCCACCTGCAGCCCGCGTACGACACCGACCAGACCTGCCCCGTCTCGGCGGACCTCTCCCAGCGCCAGCTCGCCATCCCGATGCACGCCGAGCTGTCCGTCCAGCAGGCCGAGCGGGTCATCGAGGCGCTGCGCCCGGCGCTGCGCAACAACACCAGCTCGTCGCGGCACTACGAGGGGTCCGCCGCGCCCCGCACCACGTCTCCTGTCCAGCAGGCCAACAAGGGAGGAGCGGCATGAGCGACGGCCGTCCCACGTCCGATCGGGTGCTGCGGCTCATCACGGGCTACTGGGCCACCGGCATCGTGGGGACCGCGGCGAAGTACGCGCTGTTCACGCACATCGAGGACGGTGCGCGGACCGTCGATGCCCTCGCCGGCCGCGCCGGGCTGTCCGTCCGCGGCACGCAGGCCCTGCTCGACGGACTGGTCAGCATGGACCTGGTCGAGCGGCGCGGCGGTGACTACCACAACACCGAAGAGGCGGCCACCTACCTGGTGGACCACCTGCCGACCAGCCTGACGAGCTTCGCCCAGTTCAAGATGGGCCACATGGGCTCCCTCACGGACCTGCCCGAGGTGGTACGCGCCGGCGGTCCGCTGTCCACCTCGGTGGTCGAGGTCGTCGACAACCCGCACTGGGAGGCGCTGGTCACGGCGCTGGCCGCGTCGTCGGTGCCGGCGGTCGACATCGCCGCCGACGCCCTCGGGATCGCCGATGCCGGGGAGGTCTCGATCCTCGACATCGGCGGCGGCTCGGGCATCTACTGCGGCACCTGGCTGGAGCTCAACCCCGCCGCGCGTGCCACCCAGCTCGACTGGGCGCCGATCAACGCCATCGCGCGCCGGCTGCTCGCCGAGCGCGGGGTGGGCGACCGCGTCGACTACATCGACGGCGACTTCCACACCACCGGGTTCGGCACGGCCGCGTACGACTACGTGGTGTACTCCAACATCGCCCGCCAGGAAGGGCCGCAGGACAACATGGCCCTCTTCGCGAAGATCAGGGCCGCCCTGAAGCCCGGCGGCACGCTGGTCGTCTCCGACTACGTCGTGGACGACGACCGGAGCGGCCCGAAGTACGCCCTGCAGTTCGCCTCGGAGATGCTGCTGAAGAGCAGACACGGCAGCACCTGGCGACGGGCGGACTACCACGAGTGGCTGATCAAGTCCGAGTTCGAGGAGATCACGTTCCAGCCCACGCCCTCACCCGCCACATTGATCTTCGCCAGGTAGAGGGGCGAGCCGACCGTGGCACGGGGGAGCGGAACAGGTTTCGGCGGAGGGAATGCAGTGAGCCCTGATGGCAAGTGGGCGGTCGCCTCGACGGGTACGCGGTCGGCGGTCGCTTCCGGTACCCCCCGCGAAGCGGCGCCGTGAACGCGGGCGCCGTGGTCGCGGCCAAGGAGCACGAGGACGTGTGGGGTCCCGCAGACCTGTTAGCCGGTCGGGCGACCAGCCCCGCCGGATACATGGGTGACACACCCACGCCGCTGGTCGGCCGCACCCGCGACCTCGACCGGCTCGCCACCGTGCTCTCCGCGCCCGACGCCGGTCTGGTGACCGTCACCGGACCGGCCGGGGTGGGCAAGAGCCGGCTCGTCATGGAGTACTTCCGCCGTTTCGGGCCGGGTCCCGGCGGCACCGTCGAGGTGTTCGACTTCAGCCGGATCACGGACCCCGCCATGGGCGCGCTGATGCTGCGCCGGCTCAAGGAGCAGCTCCACGAGGGCCCCGCCGCCGTCCAGTCGGCCCTGGAGGGACTCGGACCCGGGCCGCACACCGTGCTGTTCGACCACTACGAGGATGTCGCCGATGAACTGGCGCCACTGCTCACGGAGTTCCGCCGGACCTGCCCGCAGGTACGGGTGGTCACGGTCGGCACGGCCCGCCTCGGGCTGTACGGCGAGCGGGTCGTACGGCTGGGGCCGCTCCCGACCGGGCACGGTGTCGAGGCCGACCTTCCGGCGGTCTCGCGCATTCCGGCCGTGGAGCTGTTCGTACAGTACGCGCGGGCGGTACGGCCCGAGTTCAAGCTGACCGCGGAGAACTTCCGCTACGTACTGGCCCTCTGCCGGCTCGTCGGCGGGCTGCCGTTCGCCATCGAGCTGGCCGCCGAGCAGGTCAAGTTCTCCGAACCCGACCTGATCCTGGAGCGCTTCGAGCGCGGCACCGGCGACCTGCGGCGCATCGACCAGCACCCGTACTCGCGGCACTCCAGCATCTCCGGCATGGTCTCCTGGGTGTTCGCCCGGCTGCCCGCCGAGGAGCGGATGCTGCTCAACCAACTGGCGATCTTCGAGGGCCCGTTCACCACCCGCGCCGCGGCCGGTGTGCTCACCGGCTTCGACGCCTCGGGCTACCGGACTCTCGAACGGCTCATCGACGCCAGCGTGCTCATCCCCGAAGACCGGCCCGACGGCGAGCTGAGCCTGAGCATCCCCAGCTCCGTACGGCACGCCGCGGCCCGTTCGCTGGCCCTGCTGCCCGTCCACGAGACCCTGCGCAAGGCGCATGGCGAGTACTTCCTCGCGCTCGCCACGCCCCATCCCACGCCACCGTCCGAGCACGGCGCCCAGGCCGCCGGTCCGCGCTCCGCGCCCGGCCCGGAGACCCGGGCGGACCTGCTCGCGGCGTTCGGCTACTGGCGGGAGGCCCGCGACGGCCGGTTCATGGCCCTCATCGCCGGCGCGCTGCGCGAGCAGTCCACCGGCGCGGCCCAGACCCGGCAGTGCCTGCGGCTGACCGAGGAGGCGTTGCGGGCCGGCGTCGAGGACGCGCGGCTGCACGCCCGTACGCTGGAGGCCGCCGGCGGGCTGGCGATGCGGCTCGGCTCCGGCGCCGCCCGGGGCTATCTCGCCCAGGCCCGCGACGCCTACCGCGCCGTGCACTGCGACGTCGGCCTGGTGCGCTGCCTCGGGCTGCTCGGCGACGAGGCGTACGCCGCCGGGGACCTGGACCGCGCCCGCCGCCGGTTCGAGGAGGGGCTGGCCGTCCTGGCCTCTCCCGCCCGCGCGGGGGTCACCGGTGACGCCGCGATCGGCGTCGGCCGCTATCTGAGCCGGCGGCTCGCCGTGGTGGCGCGCGACGCGGGCAACCTGGCCCGCGCCGACGAGCTGGCCCGTACCGCCCTGGCGGCGGAGCTGGGGCGCGAGGACTTCGGCGGCGCGGTCACCGCCCGCTACGTCCTCGCCTCCGTGCGGCTGCTGGCGCAGGACTCGGCGGAGGCGCGGGCCCTGTTCGCCGACGCCGCCGAGCAGCTCGGCGGGCTGGCGGACGCGGCGGAGCAGCCCGAGTGCCTGGAGATGCTGGCGATCACGCTGTACAAGTGGCGCCGGATCACCGACTGGCGGCTGCTCACGGCGACGCTAGGCCTGGCCAACCTGCTGCGCCGGCGCCTGGGACACCCCCGTCCCCGGCTGCTGACCGACCTGACCACGGCGATCCTTGCCACCGCCAGCCAGGAGCTGACGGCTGAGGACTACATGTGGGCGTGGCGCTCCGGCGCCGAGCTGACCTGGGAGGCCGCGCTGCGGCTGATGCCCGCCGCGGACGCGCGGCCGGCGGCCGGGGACGACGTGCCCACCGACGTGGCCGACATCCTCACCAAGCGGGAGCTGGAGGTCGCGCTGCTGGTGTCCGAGGGACTGACGAACCGGGTCATCGCCCGCCGGCTCGGCATCGCCGAGTGGACGGTCGTGAACCACCTGCGCAAGGTGATGCGCAAGCTCGGCTGCCAGTCCCGGGTCCAGGTGACCCGCCGGCTCGCGACCGGCTGAGGCCGGCGGCGGAAGGCGGGTCCCGCACCCCGCCTTCCGCCCGCCCCCTCTCCGACTCCCGTCCGTTCACAGGGTGTTACGCGATCCGTACACACTCGTGCTGACACCGTGTCGAGCCCGCCCGTACGATCCGTTCCGGGGGACGGGGAGAGCTGCGTCACGTCAGGGGTGGGGAAGACTCGTGCGACGACGGCCCACGGGGGTTGCCGGATCCGCGCTGCTCGCCGCGGTGCTCGCCCTCGCGGGCTGCACGGGCGACGACGGGAAGCCCGCCGGCGACGGGTCCCGCGCCTCCGGTGCGCGGAGCGGCGCAAGCCCGGCGCCGACCTCCGCGCTGGACGCCGACCCGGCGAAGGCGCCGCGGGACCGCGCCGCCGCCCGGACGCTGATCGACGACGTCATCGCCGACCCCGCGCTCTTCGGCCCCGGGGCGGTCGCGGCCACGCCGTACGAGAGCGACCCCGGCCGCTGGTCGGTCCTCGGCGAGGACTGCGTCTGGCGGCAGGAGCCGCTGCCCGGCGACGTACTCGCCACGCTCTCGCGGCACTTCGAGGTCCCGGCCGCGGCGGGGAAGGGCGCGGCCCGCCTGGTCGCCGTGGTCACGGTGCACCGCACCGCCGAGGAGGCCGACTGGGAGAACGCCGGGATGCTGGAGGAGATGCTCCGCTGCCCCGAGCAGCAACTCGGCGCCGGCGAACGGCTCACGGACCTGATCTCCTCCGCCTCCTACTACGGCGACTCGGCGAACCTCTACGCCGACGACGTGCTGCGCGAGAGCGGCGACTACCGCGGCGCGGGCGCGGCGGCGACCCCGTACGCCTGGATGCAGATGCGGCTCGGCCAGGTGACCGTCTCGGTCTCGGTACGGGCCGGGCGCGGATACGACATGACGGAGGCGCAGGACATCGGGCGGGAGGCGGGGGTCCGGATGCTCCAGCGGGTGAAGGGGGCGCTCGGGCGCGACGGATCCGCGGAGGGCGAGCGCGCGGAGGACGACGGCGGGCAGGACCCGAGCGGGCAGAGCAACGGCGCGGAGGGGAACGGCCGGTGACGGAGCAGCTCACACCCTCGGATCCGGTACGGATCGGCGGCTACCGCCTCCTCGCCCGGCTCGGCGCCGGCGGCATGGGGGTCGTCTACCTCGGCCGCGCCCAGAACGGCGAGCTGGCGGCCGTCAAGGTGATCCGCCCGGAGTACGCCGATCAGGAGGACTTCCGCGCCCGGTTCCGCCGCGAGGTCGCCGCCGCCCGGCGGGTGCGCAGCCCGTGGGCCGTGCCGGTCACCGGCGCCGATCCGGACGCCGAAGCCCCCTGGCTGGCCACGGCGTTCGTGCTGGGTCCCGCG
Organism: Streptomyces sp. B5E4; assembly: GCF_039871555.1. Taxonomy (NCBI): domain Bacteria; kingdom Bacillati; phylum Actinomycetota; class Actinomycetes; order Kitasatosporales; family Streptomycetaceae; genus Streptomyces; species Streptomyces sp. B5E4. The sequence continues at coordinate 225,712 of NZ_JBDPMI010000009.1, read as the reverse complement.
CTCGCGGAGGCCGTCGCCCGCTGCGGCCCGCTGCCGGAGCGCGGCACGCGGATCCTCGGCAAGATCCTCGCCCGGGCGCTCGCCGCCGTGCACGCGGCCGGGCTCGTCCACCGGGACGTCAAGCCCGGCAACGTGCTGCTCGCCGTGGACGGCCCGCGGCTCATCGACTTCGGCATCGCCCGCTCCCCGGAGGAGACCGCGCTCACCTCGCCGGACGCCGTCGTCGGCACCCCCGGGTTCCTCGCGCCCGAGCAGGCGCAGGGCCGGGAAGTCGGCCCGGCGGCGGACGTGTTCGCGCTGGGCTGCGTGCTGGCCTACGCGGTCACCGGACGCCCGCCGTTCGGCACCGGCGCCGTGGACGCGCTGCTGTACCGCACGGTGCACGACGAGCCGGACCTGACCGGCGTCCCCGACGGCGTACGGGACGTGCTGGTCCGCTGCCTCGCCAAGGACCCCGCCGCCCGCCCGACGGCCACCGAACTCGACGAGGCCCTGGTCGAAGACGCGCCCGAGGGCACCGCGGAGTGGCTTCCGGACGAGGTCGTACGGCTGATCGCCGACCACTCCGCCGCGATGCTGGCGCTGCCCGACATCGACGCCACGGCGGCCACGGCGCCCGAACCGGGCCGCGCCACCGGCCGCCGCCGCTTCCTCGCCCTCGGCGCCGGCGGCGCCGCGCTGCTCGCGGCGGGCGGGGGCGCGGCGCTCTGGGCCGGCCTGCGGGACGACGGGGGATCCGGCCCCGCCGCGCGCCGGTGGACCCTCGGCGTCCAGGCCGACCTGAGCGGGCCGCAGCGGGCGGCGGGGCGGGCGCAGGAGCGCGGCGTACGGCTGGCCGTCGAGCAGTTCAACGCCCGGGCACGCCGCCCCTTCGAGCTGGCCGTCGCCGTCGCCGACGACCGCGGCGATCCCGCCGAGGCCGAGCGCGCCGCGCGCCGGCTCGCGGCCGACCGTGACGTGCTGGCCGTCGTCGGATCCACGGGCGACAAGACCACCGGGGCGGCCCTCGGCCCGTACGACGAGCGGCGCATCCCGCAGCTCACGGTCTCCTCCGCGCTCGGCGCGTACGGCACCGCCTCCCGCCGCTCCCTCCTGCAGACCGTGCCGACCTACGGCACCACCAGCCTGCCCGCCGCGCTGATGCTCCAGGCCGCGGGCGTGCGCCGGGCCGGCATGGTGATCGACCGGGCAGCGGGGGAGTTCGCCTGGGAGGAAGGCCATCTGGCGTACAAGACCCTCGGGCTGGTGGAGATCGAGGTGCACCCGCGGGTGGTGCCGCGGAGCGCGGCCTCGCCCGCCGGGGTGCTCGCGGACGTGCTGGACCGGGAGCCGGACGCCGTCTACTACGCGGGCTCCCCGCGGCGCGGCGCGGACCTCGCGCGGGCGCTGCTGGCGCGGGACTTCACGGGCGTACGGATCCTCGGCTACCCCGCCGCGGGGCCGGAGTTCACGGCGCGGGCGGGCCCGGCGGCGGAGGGCTGGGAGGTCTTCGCGCCCTACGTCGACCCGAAGGCGAAGCAGGTCGCGGAGTTCGCCGCGGCGTTCCGCAAACGCTACGGGCACGCTCCCGGGCGCTGGGCGGCCGAGGCGTACGACGTGTCGCGGATGGTGCTCGACCGGCTCACCGAGGCGGTCCGGGGCGGCCGGCGGCCCGGGCGGGCGAAGCTCTTCGAGCTGCTGGCCAAGGGCACGTACCGCGGGATGGTCAGGGAGTACGCGTTCCAGGACGGCTATCTGCAGGGCGTCGAGATGTTCCACTACCGCGTCCGGTACGGCCGCTTCGACTACGCCGGCCCCGCCGACGTGGGCGAGTGAGAGGGACCGTGCCGTGCGCGCGCTGACCCCCGACGACCCCGGGGCCATCGGCGGCCACCGGCTGCTGGCGCGGCTCGGCGCCGGCGGCATGGGCGTGGTCTACCTCGCCCGGACGCCGGGGGGTGCGCTGGTCGCGCTGAAGGTGATCCGCGCGGAGCACGCGGCCGACCCGGACTTCCGCGCCCGCTTCCGCCGCGAGGTGACGGCGGCGGGCCGGCTGCGGGGCCGCTGGCTGGTGCCGGTCGTCGCGGCGGACGCGGAGGCCCGGGAGCCGTGGCTGGCCACGGAGTTCGTGCCGGGTCCGACGCTGACGGAGACGGTGGACGGGCACGGGCCGTGGCCGCAGCCGGCGGTCCTGCGGCTCGGCGCGTACCTGGCCCGTACGCTCGCGGACGTCCACCGCGCGGGCCTCGTCCACCGCGACGTCAAGCCCGGCAACGTCCTGTTGACGCTGGACGGCCCCCGGCTCATCGACTTCGGCATCGCGCGTGCGTCGGGGGCCACGGCGCTGACCGCGAGCGACGTGGTGATCGGCTCCCCGGGCTACCTCGCCCCGGAGCAGGCCGGCACCGGCTCGGGCGAAGTGGGCCCGCCGGCGGACGTCTTCGCCCTCGGGTGCGTCCTGGCCTACGCGGCCTCGGCCCTCCGCCCCTTCGGCACGGGCAACCCGGCGGCGGTGATCTTCCGCACGGTCCACGAGGCCCCGGACCTGTCCGGGGTGCCGGAGGGGGCGCTGCGGGGGTGGGTGGAACGGTGCTTGCGGAAGCCCCCGGAGGACCGCCCGACGGCGACGGAACTTGCGGCGGCCCTGGAGTCGGCGGGGCAGGAGCCGGACCGGGCGTCGGGGACGGGGGACGGCGCGCCCGCGGCCGCCGCAGGTGGCGCGGACACCGTGGTGGATCCGGCGAGTTGGCTGCCGCCTGCCGTGGTGCGGATCGTTGCCGAGCGGTCCGCCCGGGCGCTCGACATTCCTGCCCCCCGCCGTGACGACGCTCCCTCCGACTCCCCGCCGTCCGGGCCCCCCGCCCGGCGGCGGTTCCTGGCCGTCGGGGTGGCGGGGGTCGCCGCCGCCGGGGGCGGGCTGCTCGCGTACGGGCTCGGCCGGGGCGGGACTTCGGGTGCGAGCTCCCCTCCCGTGCACACCCTCGGGCTGCACGCCGACCTCAGCGGGCCCGGGAAGGACACGGGCCGCGCCCATGAGCGCGCCGCGCGGCTGGCAGTCGACCGGCACAACGCCCGCGACGACGCCGGCTTCCGCCTCGCGCTGGACGTCGCCGACGACGGCGGCACCCGCGCGGGCGCCGCGCGCGCCGCCCGGCGGTTCGCGGACGACGCCGCCGTACGGGCCGTCCTCGGACCGACCACCGCCACCGGCGCCCGGGCCGCCGCGGGGGTGTACCGCACTGCCCGGCTCGGTGCCGTGCTCGTCAACATCGACGGTGCCGGCGTCCCGCAGCCCGCCGCGGGCACCGCGGACACCCTGTGCGTCACCCGGGCACCCGAGGAGCTGCTGGCCGCCCCGTTCCTCCACTACCTGAGCGACGAACGCCCCGTCCACCGCACCGCCGTCGTCCGCGACGAGGGCCGCGAAGCCTGGGACTTCACCCTTGCCCTGGACGACAACCCGCCCAACGACGGCATCGTCACCGTGCACGACACGGATGACGGCATCACCGCCGCCGTCGCAGCCGCTCTCGCCCAGCGCGCCGAGGCGGTGATCTACGCCGGCGAGTCCCCGGACCGCGCCGCGCAGTGCGCCCGCGCGCTGGCCGTCGCGGACTTCGCCGGCCCGCGCGGCGGCACCTGGCGCACGATGACTCCGGCTTTCCTCAAGGCGGCCGGCATCACGGCCGGAGGCTGGCTGTGCGCCGCCCCGTTCAGCGACCCCGCCGCACCACGGGAGTTCGCCGCCGCCTACCGGGGCACGTACGACGCGGCGCCGCCGCGCTGGGCCCCCGAGGCGTACGACGCGGTGGGCCTGATCGCCGCGGCGATCGCCCGGCTCAAGAGGACGGCGACGGACGAGACCGTCGATCGCGGGGCCCTCGTGCAGGAACTGTTCCGGGGGGAGACGTACCGCGGGGTGGCCAAGGATCTGACCTTCGCGCGGGACCAGACGCATCAACTGGAGCTGGGGGAATCCCTCTTCCTCTACCAGGCCCGCGGCGACACGTTCGCCTTCCTCGGCCCGTACGACGAGGTGCGGCGGGCCTGAGGGCCCGCCGCACCCGCCGCCCCCGGCAACCCCCGTCCCCCGGGGCCCTACACCTTCCGTGCCACCGCCGCGTACTGGGAGACCTCCGCGTCCAGCGCCGTCGCCTCGGCGTCGGTCAGGGGATCCCCGTCCGGCTTCCAGCGGTGCGGTGCGACCAGACCCGGCGTGACCGGCTCCAGTCCGGCGAAGAACGGTTCTATCGCGTCCTTCGCGCGCGTGGTCAGCGGGATGCCCTGCCGGTGGTAGATCTCCTGTACGTACCCGATGTGTTCGGGGTCGAAGTCGGGGGTGCCGTGCGACAGGGCCAGGAAGCTGCCCGGGGCCAGCGGCTTGAGCAGCGTCTGCATGATCTCGTGGGGGCCGTCGCGGTCCGGGATGAAGTGGAAGAGCGCGTTGCAGGAGAGTGCGACCGGCCGGTCGAGGTCCAGCGTGCCCCGTAACTCGGCCGCTTCCAGGATCGTGTGCGGCGCGGTGACGTCCGCGTGCAGATAGGCGGTGCGGCCCTGCGGTGTGCTGGTCATCAGGGCCTCGGCGTAGCGCAGCACCAGCGGGTCGTTGTCGGTGTAGACGACCCGGGCGGCCGGGTTGGCGTCCTGCGCGACCTGGTGGAGGTTCGGTTCCGTGGGTATGCCCGTGCCGATGTCGAGGAACTGGTCGATGCCCGCCTCGGCGGTCAGCCAGCGGGTGGCGCGGCGCATGAACGCGCGGTTGACGCGGGCGGCGGTACGGGCCTGGGGCCAGACGGAGAGCACCTGCCGGGCGGCGGTGTGGTCCACCTCGTAGTTGTCGTGCCCACCCAGGATGTAGTCGTAGATACGGGCGGGGTGCGCCCGGGTCCGGTCGATACGGGTGGGGTCGGCGGTCGCGTCGGTCACCTGGTCGGTCCGTTTCGGTCATGCCGGCGCTCGGCGGTGGGGGGCGGCGTACGGAACGCGCGGGGGCGGCGGCCGGGGTGCCCGCTCAGGAGAGCAGGAAGTCCGCGTCCCCGTTCTTGATGCCGTCGATGAACGCGCGCATCTCGTCGGCGGTGTAGATCAGCGCGGGGCCGTCGTCGGCGGTGCTCTGCCGCAGCGCCACGCGGCCGTCCGCGAGCCGTTTCGCCTCGACGCAGGCGTCGCCGTTGGGACCGCTCCAGGGCTTGCCCCAGCCGTCCGTGCCCAGCTCGCGGGCGGGCATGCCGTTGTACACCTGCCCCCCGCCCGGTGCGCCGGTGTGGCCGCCGTCGTTCGTGCCGTCGGTGTGCGCCATCGTCAGATTTCCTTCCGGATGTTGGCGATGATGTTCTCGGTCTGATGTGCCGGCGGTGCCTGGGTGGATATCCGGTTGAGGGCCTCCAGGCACTGGGAGACCAGCGCGGTGTCCTCCACGTAGGCGGGGCCGGTCAGGCTCTCGCTGTAGCCGAAGTCGCCCAGCTCGGCAGCGGGGAAGCGCAGCAGGTGCAGCGGGCCGTACATGGCCGGGTGCGGGCCGGTGTCGAACGGGAGCACCTGGAGGGTGACGTTCGGCTTCCGGGCGGTCTCCACCAGCCGGTCGAGCTGCTCGCGCATCGTCTGCGGCCCGCCCACGGCACGGCGCAGGGCCCCCTCGTCGACGACGGCCCACAGCCGCAGCGGCTTCGGCTCGCGTATGAGCAGTCCCTGGCGCGCCATGCGCAGGGTGACGCGGCGCTCGCGTTCGTCGGCGGCCAGCGGCAGGTTGCCCGCGGAGAGCAGGGCGCGTGCGTAGTCCTCCGTCTGCAGCAGCCCGGGCACGCAGTGGGGCTCGTACGCGCGGATGAGGGTCGCGGCCGACTCCAGGCTCACGTACAGGCCGAACTGCTCCGGCAGGACGTCGCGGAACCGTTGCCACCACCCGGGCTTGTTGGCCTCCTCGACGAGTTCGAGGAAGGACTCGATGTCTTCCTGCGGCAGCCCGTAGGTACGCAGCAGCTTCTCCACGGAGGCGTACTTGAGGCCGACTTCGGCCTTCTCCATGCGCCGGACGCTGGTCGCGTTGACGCGCAGCGCCTTGGCGGCCTGCTCGGGGGTGAACCCGGCGCTCTCGCGCAGGTTCTGCAGGCGGCGGCCCAGCACGAGCCGGCCGGCCGTGGGGGCGGACTGGCCGGATATGGCAGCCGTGCCCGCCTCGCCGCCCGCTCGCGCCATGCCGTCTGCACCTCCCGGGGCCAACTCGGGGCGTTGTCGGTGGCTTTGCCGGTGCGCAGTGTGCCACGTGCTGGGATCGCTCGCAGCGTTATGCATTCCCGGATGTGCAGTCTGCAAAACGGCGCTTGCGATCTGTGATCGGCCCCCGCATAGTTGGCTGGTGACGCCGTTCACACGGCCGACGCCCACCCACGTGCGAAGCTCCGGGGCGGTCGGACGCCGTGTCCCCCTCGACGGACGTACGGAAGGCACCCGGCCCATGGCCTCCTCATCCCACACCGCGCTCGGCACGACGGCGGACTTCGACGTCGCGGCGCACGGCGAGAGCTTCGAGCTCGTGGCGCGGGCCGCCGCGGCGGCCGAGGCGCGCGCGCACGTCAGGCGGCTGCTCCACGGCTGGCGGTTATGCGACGACGTGTGCGGCGCGGCGCAGTTGGTGATCTCCGAGCTGGTGACCAACGCCGTGCTGCACGCGAGCGGCGGCAGGATCGTCTGCCGGCTGGCGCTGCGGCCGCCGGGGGTGCGGCTGGAGGTGCGGGACCAGGGCGGGTCGTACGGGGTCCCGATCCGCACGGTCGCGGGGCCCGAGGACGAGTGCGGGCGCGGGCTGGGGATGGTGGCGGCGGTGAGCGAGGCGTGGGGGACGGAGCCCTCGGGGGCGGGGTTCGCGGTGTGGGCGACGATCAGGGTGCCGCGGCCGGGGTGAGGCGAGGGGGCGCGCGCGGCGTACGGCTGCGCCCGGGGTGTGCGCCTGCAAAGGGTTGAGCCCCGCCGCTACCGGTCGGCCGGCAGCAGCGGGTTGCCGTTCGCCGCGACGAAGTCGCCGGCCGCGGCGGCGAAGGCGCGGATCCGGTTGGTCTCCCCGGCGGTGCGCCACATCAGCCGCCACTCGTACGGCAGCCCGTCGGGCATCGGCACGTAGACGACGTCGGGGCGCGCGTCGTACAGGCTCGCGTGCGTCGGGACGGGGAAGACGCCGCGGCCGGCGCCGACGAGCGCGAACATCTCCTGGATCGTCGCGAAGTCGTCACCGCGCTCGATGGGCCGGCCCGCGGGGGTGACGGCCGGCACGGAGAGCGCGTCCATCTCGTCGGGGATCGCGCGCGGGCGCAGCACCTTGTCGCGGGCCAGGTCCTCCAGCGAGACGGACGCGCGGCGCGCGAACGGATGCCGGGCGGAGACGGCCAGCACCGGGGGCTCGCTGAACAGCACCGGGCCCGCGGTCAGCTCCGCGTCGAAGACCGGCGACGCGAGCAGCAGCACGTCCACGACGTCCCCGGCGAGCAGCCCGGCCACGTCCGCGTACCGCGCCTCGGTGATCTCCACCCGGCAGTCCGGGTGCCGGATGCGGAACTCCTCGGCGACCTGCAGCACGAACTGCGCCACGGCGGTCCCGAGGAACCCCACCCGCAGCACCCCCTCCACACCGCGGCCCGCGGCCACGGCGCGCGCGAAGCCGTCGAGGAGCTGCCGGTACGCGGGCTGCACGTCGTCGTAGAGGCGGCGGCCGATGGGCGTCAGCGCCACCCGGCGGCTGGACCGGTCGAACAGCGGTGCCCCGACGGCGCGCTCCAGCTTCTTCACCGACTTGCTCACCATCGCGACCGACACGTGCAGCCGCTCGGCGGTGCGGCCGAAATGCAGCTCCTCGGCCAGCGCGAGGAACGTCTCGATCTCGCGCCGCTCCATGGCGCCCCCTTTCGGCCACGGTCACGATCCCCCTGGTCAGAGGCGTGATCCAGGGATCGTCAACCCCCGGTTAACGATACGTGCCCGGTTGCTCATTGGTGTCGACTCCGTGGTGGCGGAGGGTCGTGGTGTGGCGGAAAACGCATCGCCGAGACCACGTACCGCATCCGGGGAGGACTTCCCATGCACCGCAACGACCTGACCCTCGTCCTGGGCGGCACCGGCAAGACCGGCGGCCGGCTCGTCCACCTGCTGACCGGCCGCGACCTGCCGGTCCGTATCGGCTCACGCTCCGGCGGCGTCCCGTTCGACTGGGAGGACCGCGCGACCTGGGGGCCCGCACTCGACGGCGTGCGCTCGGTCTACCTCTCCTACTACCCGGACCTCGCCGTCCCCGGCGCGCCGGAGACCGTCGGCGCGTTCGCCGAACTGGCGGTGGCCAGGGGCGCGCAGCGCCTGGTGCTGCTCTCCGGGCGCGGCGAAGAGGAGGCCGCGGCCACGGAGAAGGCGGTGGCGGCGACGGGCGCGGACCTGACCGTGCTGCGGGCGGCGTGGTTCGCGCAGAACTTCAGCGAGAGCTACCTGCTCGACCCCGTCCTGGCCGGAGAGGTGGCGCTGCCCGCGGGGGACGTCCGCGAGCCGTTCCTGGACGCCGACGACATCGCCGCCGCGGCGGCGGCCGTCCTCACCGAGGACGGGCACGTCGGCCGCACGTACGAGCTGACCGGCCCCCGGCTGCTCACCTTCGCCGAGGCCGTCGCCGAGATCGCCGCGGCGACCGGGCGGGACCTGGGCTACGTCACGGTCCCGGTGGCCGACTTCACGGCGGGACTGGCCGCGGAGGGCGCCCCGCAGGAGGTCACCGACCTGCTGACGTACCTCTTCACGAGCGTCCTCGACGGCCGCAACGCCCACCTCGACGACGGCGTGCGGCAGATCCTCGGCCGCCCGGCCCGCGACTTCACCGACTACGCCCGCGCCACGGCCGCCACGGGTGTCTGGAACCCGGAGAACGCCTCATGAAACACCTGCAGACAGCCACCCTGCTCGCCACCCTCCTCACCACGGGACTCATGGCCGGCCTCTTCGCGGCCTTCGCGTACGCGGTCATGCCGGGCCTGGGACGGTCCTCGGACCGCACCCTCGTCGAGGCGATGCAGGGCATCAACAAGGCGATCATCAACCCGGTGTTCATGATCCCGTTCATGGGCTCGCTCCCGCTGCTCGGCCTCGCCGTCGTGCTGGCATGGCGCGGCCAGGGCCGCGAGGCGCTGCCGTGGCTGATCGCGGCGCTGGTGGTGTACGTGGTCGCGTTCGGCGTCACCGTCGCCGGGAACGTCCCGCTGAACGACCGGCTCGAACAGGCCGGCGACCCGGACCGGGTGAAGGATCTGGCCGCGGTCCGGGCGGACTTCGAGGGCACGTGGGTGGCGTGGAACGTCGTCCGGGCGGTGCTGCACACGGTCGCGTTCGGGCTGATGGCCTGGGCGCTGATCGTGTACGGGGCGCACCGGTCGGCCGACGACGCGCAGGCGCCGCGGGGCGCCGCGCCGGGGTGGCAGGCGCCGGCCGGGGCGGTCCCGGGGTGGCAGTCCGCGCCTGCGCCGCAGGGCGTGCCGCAGGGTACGCCGCAGGCACGGCCGGGCCCGGGGTGGCAGTACCGGGCGGAACCGGCCGCCCGGCCCCCGCAGGCCGCACCGGCGATATCCCCGCCGACCGCGCATCGCTGATGCGGGTTGCCCGTCGCCCGCCGCCCCGCAGAGTGGGGCGGCGGGCGACGTCGTCGGCGTACGGGCTACCCGGCCGGCTCCGCGCCGCGCAGGGTGCGCTGCATGAGGATCGTGTCGAGCCACCGCCCGTGCTTGAACCCCACCTCCGTCAGCCGGCCCACCTGCGTGAACCCGTAGCGCCTGTGCAGAGCGGGCGAGGTGTCGTCGCCGGTGTCCGCGATCACCGCCATGATCTGCCGCACGCCCGTCTTCGTGCACCGGTCGACCAGTTCCGCCAGCAGCGTGCCCCCGATGCCCCGTCCCGTGCGGCCGGGCGCGAGATAGATGGAGTTCTCGACCGTGTGCCGGTAGGCCGGCTTGGGGCGCCAGGGGGCGGCGTAGGCGTAACCGGCGAGGCTTCCGGCCGCCTCGGCGACGAGGAACGGCAGGCCGCGGTCCCCCAGGTCGCGCAGCCGCTCCTGCCAGTACGCGGGCGGCGGCGGGGTCTCCTCGAAGGTGATCACGGTGTCGGTGACGTAGTACGCGTAGATCTCGGCGATCGCCGCCATGTCCTGGGGAGAAGCTGGGCGGATGACGGCCGCCGACGGGGAGGTTGACACGTGCCTATTGTGCGCCGGGCACGGAAGGCGGGCCGGAGGTGTCCGCGATACGGGCCGTGATGCGGTCGACGTCGGTGCGTTCCGCGGGCGGCAGGGGCCGGATCCGGGCGGCCTCGGCGAGGAGGCGGGCCGCGGCCTCGGCGTCGCCCGCCAGCGACGCGGCGCCGGCCAGCCCCTCGGTCGCCAGCGCCACGGCCCGCGGGTCGGACGCGGCGCGGGCCAGCGCCAGGCTCTCGGTGTGCCGGGCGCGGGCCCGGCCGGCGTCGCCGCGCTGCTCGGCGACGAAACCGAGTTCGGCGAGGACGTAGGCGAGGCCGGAGCGGTAGCCGTCGTCGCGGTGGGCCTGTTCCGCGGCGTGCAGATGCTCCTCGGCGGCGTCGAGCCGGCCCTGTCTGCGGGCGGAGGTCCCGAGGCCGACGCGGGCGTGGACGACGCCGTGGTGGAAACCGCGCTCGCGGGCGACGTGCAGAGCGCGCTCATAGTGGGCGTCGGCGCGGGCGTACGCCCGGGCGAGCGCGGCGAGCCGGCCGAGCTGGGAGAACCCCTCGACCACGACGGGCCACAACTCCAGCGCCTCGGCGGCGGCCAGCCCCTCCCGGTGCAGCCGCCCGGCGCGCTCGTAGTCGCCGTCGACCTCGGCGAGGACGCCGAGCAGCCGCAGTGCGTGCGCCTGTCCCCACCGGTCGCCGGCCTCCCGGAAGAGCGCCAGCGCCTCCTCGCCCTCGCGGTGCGCGCGGCCGGGGTCGCCGAGCCGCAGCGACTCCCAGCCGAGTACACCGAGCGCGGCGGCGGTCCCCCACCGGTCGGAGTCGCGCCGGAAGTCGGCGAGCGCGCGGTCGACGTCCCGCACGGCGGCGGGCAGATCCCCGCCGTCGGCACGGGCGAAGCCGAGCAGCCACCGCTGCCGCGCCGTACGGACCGGGGGCCGCACACCGGGAGGCCGGCCACCGGGCATCCGCTCCCAGGCTTCCAGCGCAGCCCGCCACACCAGCGCCCACGAACGGTCGGAGCCCGAAGCGCCGGACCCCGGCCCACCGGGCGGCGCCACGGAACCGTCCCCGCCGGCCCCGGTGCGCGCGTCCGCCGGGCCGTCCAAATCCGCCGTGGCTCCCGGTTCCGGAGCGCTCGGGTCCACCGGCGGCTCCGCCGCCGCCAGCGCGTCGCCGAACGCCCGGTGGGCCTCCCGGTAACCGCCCCGCAGGAACCAGTACCAGCCCAGCGCCCCGCACAGCCGCAGCGCCGCCCCGCCCTCGCCGCGTTCCACGCAACCCGCCAGCGCCGCCCGCAGGTTCGGTGTCTCCGTGTCCAGGCGGCGCAGCCACTCCCGCTGTTCCGGGCCGCGGAGCCGGTCGTCCGCCCGCTCCGCGAAGTCCGTGAAGTGACGGGCGTGGCGGCTCGCGTACGCCGTCGACTCCGCCGCCTCCGCCAGCCGCTCCCGGGCGTACGCCGCCACGCTCTCCAGCAACCGGAACCGGCCCGCCGCCGTCCCGTCCACGGTGATCAGCGAGCGGTCCGCCAGCGCCGCCACCGTCCCCGCCACGTCCTCGCGCGCGACCTCCGGCCCCGCGGCGACCGCCTCCGCCGTCGCCAGGTCGAACCCGCCCGCGCACACCGACAGCCGCCGCAGCACCGCCCGTTCGCCGGCGTCCAGCGGCTCCCAGCTCCAGTCGAACGCCGCCCGCAGCGTGCGCGCGCCCGCGCCGAGGAGGCGGAACCGGTCGTCGAGCCGGGCGGCGACCTCGCGCAGGCCGAGCGTGCGCACCCGCGCCGCCGCCAGTTCGATCGCCAGCGGCAGCCCGTCGAGGCGGCGGCAGACGGCCGCGATCTCCGCGTCGTCCGCGGCGAACCCGGGGACGGCGTCCGCGACCCGCTCGCGGAAGAGCCGTACCGCCGCCTGTGCCGGCAACGGCGCGACCGGCCACTGCCGTTCGCCGGGCACGGCCAGCGGCTCGCGCCCGGTGGCCAGGACCCGCAGCCCGGGGGCGGCGCCCAGCAGCGCCACGACCAGCCGGGCCGCGGGCACGGCCAGGTGCTCGACGGTGTCGAGGACGAGGAGCAGGCGCCGGGTGCCGAGCGCGCGGCCCAGGTCGCCCCGGACGCCGAGGGCCGCCGCGATCCGCTCCGCCAGGACGGCGCGGTCCCGCCGGGCCCCGGCGGCGCCGACACCGGCCAGCTCCACCACCCGCGCCCCGCCTTCGGCGCTCGCCGCGACCTCCAGCGCCAGCCGCGTCTTGCCGACCCCGGCGGGGCCGGTGAGCGTGACGAGCCGGTGCGCGCCGAGCAGCGCCAGGACCTCGGCGACGGCGTCGTCCCGCCCGACGAGGGCGGCGAGCCCGGCATACGGCGCGGGGCCGGCGGCCGAGGCGAGTCCGGCGGACTCCGGGCCGAGCGCAGAGCCGGGCCCGGCGGGTGCCGCCGGGCCCGTGCGGGCTCCGGATGCGGCCGGCCACGCGGATTCCGTACCCGAGGCGCCCCCCGCCGGCGACGCCCCTCCCGTACGCGGTCCGGGCCCGGCCGGTGCCCCCGGCGACCCGCCGCCGTCCCCCTCCAGCGCCGGATCCTGCCGCAGCACCGCCTCGTGGACCGCCGTCAGCTCCCGCCCCGGGTCCACCCCCAGCTCCTCCGCCAGCCGGTCCCTGATCTCCCGGTACGCCGCCAGCGCCTCCGCCTGCCGGCCGTCGAGGTACAGCCCGCGGATCCGTACCGCGTGCAGCCGCTCGCGCAGCGGATGCGCCGCCAGCATCGCCGACAACTCGTCCGCCAGCGCGCCGTGTCCGCCCCGCCCGACGCGCTCCTCCGCCAGCCCCTCGAACGCCGTTACCCGCCGCTCCTCCAGCCGCTGTGCCGCCGCCCGCGCGAACGCCGCGTCCACCCGGTCCGGCTCCGCCCGCAGCCGGTAGCCGTGCGGGGCCCGTTCCACCAGGGCCCGGCCGCCCGGCTCGGCCCGTTCCAGCGCCCGGCGCAACTGGGCGACCTTCGACTGCAGCGCGCCCGTGGCCCCCGCGGGCGGGGCGCCCTCCCACAGGTCCTCGATCAGCGTCTGCGCCGGCACCGCCCGCCCGTGGTGCACCAGCAGGTCCGCCAGCAGCGCGCGCACCTTGGCGCCCGGCACGGCGACGTCCTGCCCCGTGTCGGTCCAGACGGCGAGCGGTCCCAGCACACCGAAGCGCATCCGGCGATCGTAAGCCGACCGTCAGTGGACCGTCAGCGCGGCTCCGTAGCGTCGGTGCCGTACCGGGGTACGCACACCGCGCCCCGCGGATACCGAGGAGCGACACCATGTCCGAGTCCATCGTGGTCTTCCCGCAGCCGGACGCCGACCCCAAGGGCACCCGGACGGTCTTCGAGTCCGGCGGGCGGCGGCTGACGCTGCTCGCCGTGCCGGACGAGGCGGAGGCGGCGCCCCTCATCGCCGATCTGGTGACGGAGGGGGCCGGGCTGGTCGAGCTGTGCGGCGGGTTCGGTCCCGTGGGGGCGGCGAAGGTGATCGCCGAGGTCGGGGACCGGGTGCCGGTCGGGGCGATCGGCTACGGCAGCGAGTCGCTGGCCGCCGTCTCCCGCTTCCATCTGACGTTCCTGGCGGGCCAGGACCAGTCGGAGCTGTTCCTGATGCTGCTGCCGGGCGCGGATCCGCGGCGGGACCGGCTGGTCGTCGAGCGCGAGGGCGGGTTCGGCTTCCGCGCGATCGCGGTGCCGGACCTCGCCGCGGCGGAGCGGGAGGCGCGGGAGGTACGGGGCTCGAACGTGGGCCTGATCGAGATCTTCGGCGGCTTCGGCGCCGACGCGGCGGCCCGTGTCCACGCGGTCTCCGGCGGCATCCCGGTCGGCTCGGTGACGTACGGCATCGAGTCGATGGACGCCGCGGCCGCCTTCCGCGCCGCCTGACCCCCTGGGGTCCCGGCCCCGGGGGGCGGGATCCCGGGCTACGCGCCGTCCTGTGCCGTGCCCGGCAGTCCCAGCAGGTCTTCGGTGCTGCCGGCCTCGGCCGGCAGCGCGTCGAGGGCAGCGACGATCGTCCGCTCCTCGAAGCGGAAGTGCGATTCCACGATCGCGCTCAGCCCCTCCAGCTCGCCCCGCACCCGCGCCGCGTCCCGCTCGTCCGGGTCCTCGGGCACGTGGTCGAGGACCCGCTCCAGGCTCTGCAGGAGGCCGCTCATCATGGCGTGGTCCTCCTTCATCTTGGCGATCAGCGGCCGCAGGTCGGGGTGGCGCGCGGCGAGCGCGGGGAAGGCGCCGCGGTCCTCGCCGGTGTGGTGGGAGGTCAGCGCGGTGCAGAAGGCGAGGCAGTGGGCTTTGAGGTCGCGCGGCCGGGGGCCGCCGGCCAGATAGTCGTCGGTCTCCGTACGGAGCCGCGCCAGCTCGGCGCGGAGCCCGCGGTGGATGGCGAGGAGTTCGTCGCCGAAGGCGACGAGCCGCGCACGGGATTCGGGGGACATGGCGCCATCCGATCACGGCGGCCGGGGTGCCGGGGCCCGGGGTCCCGGCACCCCGGCGGGCGGGCTTCCCGGGCCCGCCGGTACCAGCGACTGGCCAAGTGACCGTCAAGCATCGGCCAAATCCGTGGCACGACCCGAGCCGGGCGGCTCACCAGCCCATACGCTGCACGCACGGTCCTGTCCCTGCCACGGGCGGCGCGGCAGGGACAGGAACGGGACCGGCCGGGCACGGCCTGGTTCAGGGCGTGCGGCCGATGAACGCCAGCAGACGGGTCTGCACGTCGGCGCTGTCGGGGACCTCGACGCGCGGGCCGTAGTGGCCGCTGCCGCGCAGCACCTCGTCCATCGGCAGCATCCCCGCCAGCAGAGCGGCGCACTTGGCCGGATCCAACCGCTCGTCCTGGCCGGTGGCCCGGGCCAGATCCCAGGTGTGCATGAAGACGTCCGCGGTGTAGAAGCGGTCGATCGCCTGGGCCAGCGGGAGGTCGCCGGTCTCCGGGTGCGAGAGCGTCCTGCCGGCGGTGGCCGGGTCGTCCAGGAGGGCCTGCACGGCGTCGTTGTGGACCTGCCAGGCCGCCACCGGGTCGTCGTCCACCGACGGGCCCTTGGGCAGTTCGATGCCCGCGCCCGCCTTCAGGAAGCCCGGGAACCACTCGACGAGGTGCCGTACGACGTCCCGCGCGACCCACCCCTCGCACGGCGCCGGGTCGTCCCACCTGCCCGCCGGGACGCCGCCGACGCGCGCGGTGAAGTCGCCCGCGATCCGGCGGTGCTCCGCGGCGGCCTGCGTGCCGTCGAGCAGGGAGTCCAGCCGCTCGTACCCCTCGCGGATCCCGGTCTCGGCACCGCCGGCGATCATCCCGTCGCGGGATTCGAGGGAGTCCAGCAGTGACGTGGTGGTCAGCCGGGTGCGTCCGCCGAGGTCCTCGAAGACGGCCGTCTCCAGGCTGACGCTGTCGGGCATGCCCTCGTAGGTGAAGGTCTGGACGATGCGCTCGGTGGGGCGCACCTCGTGGAAGACGCCGTGGAAGGCGTACTCGTTGCCCTCCTCGTCGGCGTGGATGTAGCGGTACGAGCCGTCGGTGCGGGCGTCGTACCGCTCGATGGTCATGGTCAGTCCGCGCGGGCCGAGCCACTGGGCGATGAGGTCGGGGTCGGTGTGCGCGCGGAACACCCGCTCGGGCGGGGCCTCGAACTCCCGGGTGATGACGATGGTGGGCAGCGCCGGGTCGAGGACGATCCCGGTCTCGTTGCGGTGGCGGGTGGGCGTGGTGCTCATCTCAGTTCCTTAGTGGGGTACTTCCGGCTTCGGCCGGGGGAGGGAGAGGTGTTCCTGCGGGACACCGGGGGATGCCGTTATTCAGCAGGGGCGTTGTCAGTGCAAGCCGGTAAGTTGCGTGCATGTCCCGTTACCGTCTGTGCCCTACGTCTGACCAGGTGGAAATCCTGCGTCGGCATTGTGCGCATGCGCGTTTCGTATGGAATCTGGCGGTGGAGCAGCATTCGTGGTCCCCGGCGCGGCCCGGCGCCTGGTTACGTGGCCCAGGCCCGGCAGTTGACCGAGGCCCGCGCGGTGAACCCGTGGCTGGCCGCAGCGTCGCAAACCGTGCAGCAGCAGGCGCTGCGGGACTTCGCCCAGGCCATGGCGAACTTCTTCCGCGGCCCGCACCGGCGGCCTTCGTGGCGCAGGGCCGGGCGGCATGAGGGATTCCGTGTCGTCGCGGTGAAGCCGGGCGATGTGCGACGGCTGTCTCGCAGCAGCGGCGAGGTGAGGGTGCCGAAGGTCGGTTGGGTGCGGTTTCGCTGGTCTCGTGCCGTGCCCGAGGGTGTCAAGTCGTATCGCGTCACGTGTGAGAGGGCGGGCCGGTGGCATGTGGCCTTCGCCGCCGTCCCCGACCCGGTTCCTGCGCCTGGGAACGGCGCGGTGGTGGGCGTCGATCGCGGCGTGGCCGTCTCCGCGGCCCTGTCCACCGGAGAGAGACTGCACGCGCCGCGGCTGCGGGAGAGCGAGGCACGCCGCCTGGTGTTGTTGCAGCGGCGTCTGGCCCGGTGCAAGCGGGGTTCGAACCGGCGCTGGAAAGTGAGATCCGCGTTTGCCCGGCTGAAGGCACGTGACGCGGATCGCCGCCGGGACTGGGTGGAGAAGTCGACCACCTATCTTGCCGCCGGCTTCGACGTGATCGGTATTGAGGGCCTTGATGTGCGGAGCATGACCGCCTCGGCCAGGGGCACGGTCGCGACTCCAGGCTCGCGGGTGCGGCAGAAAGCCGGTGTGAACCGCGGCATCCTGCGGTCCGGGTGGGGTGCCTTGGCGGCCCGGCTGGAGGACAAGGCCTCGGGCCGGGTGGTCCGGGTCGATCCGGCGTACACGTCGCTGCGTTGTTCGGCCTGCGGAGTAGTGGACCGGGAGGCGCGCGAGAGCCAAGCGCGCTTCTCGTGCCGCGCCTGCGGGCACACGGGCAACGCCGACGTCAACGCCGCACGGAACATCAAGACGGCCGCCGGGCGGGCGGTTGCTGCACGGGAAGGGCCCTGCATCAGCGGGCCGGTGCACCGTGAACCTCAATCCGATCTCCTCCTCTCCACGTAGAGCTGGGGCTTCGGGTGGGAATCCCCCTCGTTCGCGCGAGGGGGAGGACGTCAAGATGCTTCTTCCTTCGTCGTCCGGGGGTTCGTCTCCGGCGGTCCTTCCTGGGCTTCCATCCGCTCCAGGACGGCGTCCAGGCGGCGGTAGCGCTCCTCCGCCGCGCGCCGGTAGCGCTCTATCCACTTCGTCATGAGGTCGAAGACCTCCGCCTCCAGGTGACAGGGCCGCCGCTGGGCGTCCCGGCTGCGGCTGACCAGGCCGGCGTCCTCCAGGACGCGGATGTGCTTGGAGACGGCCTGCACGCTGACGTCGTACGGCTCGGCCAGCTCGTTGACGGTGGCGTCGCCCGCGGTGAGGCGGGCGACGATGTCGCGCCGGGTCGGGTCCGCCAGGGCGGAGAACACCAGCGACAGCCGTTCGTCGGGCTCAGGCTCGGGCTCTGGGACCGAGGTCATCTCACGTCCTCAACTGTTCGGTTGAATACACGCTAGCCCGGACCCCGCGCTTGGTCAACCGTTCGGTTGAATAACCTGGTCGCTACCGCTGGGGGGCGCCGCAGCTCGCGCCGGAGCGGGCCGGGAGGAAGGGGAAGCGCAGCCGGTAGCGGTGGCGGGAGACCAGGCGGTAGACGGCCGCGGCGGGGCGGCGTACCGGCCGGGCGGCGAGGGCGCGGCCCAGGAGGCGGCCGGCGCGGTTGCCGCTGCGCAGGGTGCCGGCGATGGCCAGGGCGCCGCCCGGCGGCGGGGGCGCCGCCGGGGCCCCGGCGGGTGCCTGCCCCGCCTCCTCGACCAGCACCACCTCGCGCAGCAGCCGCTCCTCCGGCACCCCGTACACCGCCGGGTCCACCGACTGCCACGGCACGATCCGCACCCGAGGCGCGAACCGCCGGCGCCCGAAGTCGGCCCACCCGGTGCAGAAGCCGCAGTCACCGTCGTACAGCAGCAGCATCCCGCTCCTCCTCCGTCTCGGAGCGTGTTCCGCTCGTCCCCTCCAGCATGTGGTGGTGCGCCGGGCCGGGCAAAGCCGGGGGCGGCTCCGGCGGCAGCGCGAGCCCCGCGCGGGCGAACAGCACGCGATACTCGGCGAGGGTCCGCTCCCGCCCCGCCGTCAGCACCATCATCTCCACGTCGCTCAGCGCCACCGCCACCTCCGCGTCCGCCTGCGTACGGGCGCCGCTCCCCGCCTCCGGCAGGACCAGCGCGGGCACCAGCACCCGCCCGCCGGGCCGCAGCGCTCCCCGGCAGGCGCGCAGCACGCGCACGCAGTCGTCGTCGCCGAAGTTGTGCAGGATGTTCTTCAGCAGGCAGGCGTCGGCCGGGCCGCCGTCGCCCGTCCGCACCGCGGTGAAGAAGTCGCCCTCCACCAGCGCGCACCGGTCCGCCACCCCCGCCGCCCGCAGCACGCGCGGCGCGGCGGCGAGGGCCGCGGGCCGCTCCAGCAGCGTGCCGCGCAGGTGCGGGTACGCGCGCAGCAGCGCGGCGAGCAGCGTGCCGTCGCCGCCGCCGACGTCCACGAGGTGCCGGATGCCGCCGAAGTCGAAGCCCGCGAGCACCGGTTCTGTCACCGCTGCCGTCACCGTGCCCATCGCCTCGGTGAAGCGCGCCGCCAGCGGCCCGTCCGTCTCCAGCGCCGTGAAGAGGCCGACGCCGTGGGCGTGCCGGAAGGCGGAGCCGCCGTCGCGTACGGCGTCCTCCAGCGCGCCGTACGCCTGCCACACCGCCGGGTCGCCGTACAGCTCCGCCAGCCGGCGCAGCCGCGGGTCGTCGCGGAACAGCTCGCCGAGCAGCGTCAGTTCGTAGCGTCCGCCGGGCCGTACGGTCAGCAGGCCCAGCGCCGTCGCGGCGCGCAGCAGGCGGCGCAGGGACGGCTCGTGGGTGCCGGTGGCGTGGGCGAGGCGGTCGGCGGGCAGGGCGGTGCCGGCGAGCGCGTCGGGGATGCCGAGGCGGACGAAGGCGCCGGTGATCCGGGAGAGCGCGAAGCCGTAGACCAGGGTGCCGGTCGCGGCCAGTACGGCGGCCTCCTCGGCCTCCTCGGTCTCCTCGGCCGTCCGTCCGCCGGCCCCGCGCCCGGCCCCCGGCCCGCCCGTGCCGGCGGACCCCTGCCGCCCGGTCCCGTGCAGGGCCCCCCGGCCGCCCCGTGGTTCCGCGCCGCCGCCTTCCCCCGCGGGCCGCGTCCCCTCCTGCTCGTGCGTCGGCTCCCGGCCTCCGTCGTGCGTCGGCTCGCTCATGCCCCGGCCCTTCCGCTCGGCGTCCTCATGCCCGGAACGTAGGACCGCCGCCCGCGCCCGCGCATCCGCAGTTCGCCGGAGGGACCGCGGCACACGAGCGGGCTACGGGGGATTGACAAACCCGGACCGGGGCGGCCTGCCCACGCCCGTACCCGAACCGGCGCCCGGCGTCAATCCTCGGAACACCTCCGTACCGGCCGCCAAGACGGTGCATTGACCGGATGCCGGGCCCCGCCGGCGCGCCTAGCTTCGGAGTCTCCCGACGAAAGGAAGAGGTCATGACCACGACCCTTCAGCCCCCCACGACGGAGGACTCGCGCATCGCCGTCTGGGCGCAGAAGAACGCGGCGGAGCACGACGAGCACTTCGTCGCCCCCACCGACCGCGTCGTCCCGGTGCTCTTCACCCCGCTGATCGCGCTGACGGTCGCCGGGGCGGTCGGGTGCGCGCTCGGCCCGGTCACCAGCTTCGTCACGGCCTTCGGCTACCACGACGGCACCTCGCCCGACGCCCCCGACGGCGCCGCGCTCAGGGGACGTTCGGTCGACCAGCTGACCGGCGGCCACCCGGGCATGGTCTGACGGCCGGCCCGCACCTCAGCCGCCGTACGGCCTGACGTCCCGGTACCGCCCGCACCTCGGTGCCACCCGGCGTCCGGCCGGCCGCGGCGCTCCCGGGCGGACGGCACCCCGCCGCCGCCCGGGAGCGCACCGCCGTACCGCCAGAAGGGAGACCCCACCCGTGACATCCCCCAGTGCTCCACCCCCCTCAGTCGCCGCCGCCCGCCTGTCGGCGGGCCGGCTCGCCGACCGGCTCTACGGCGGCCGGGACGACATCGACACCGTGTTCCGCAAGCTGGAGCTGATGACCTCCGTCGGCGCCACCATCGGCGCCGTCGAACAGCTCGCCACCGCCGAAACGCTCGCCGACGACGGCCTGTTCGCCTGGCCCGTGATGCGGCTGCGCGCCCCCCTGTGGTGGCGCCGCGTCGGCGAGGAGCGGCTGGAGAAGGTCTTCGGCTACCCCGGCGTCGTCGGCGTGGTGCAGACCCGCGCCCTGACCGGCCTCGGCCTGCTGCTGCCCGGCGCCACCCGCGCGCAGCGCGGGGTGCTCGCCGCGACCATGTGCGGCACCGCGCACGGCCTGCACACCCGCATGGGCGGCTTCGGCCTCGACGGCTCCGACCACCTGACGTTCGTCAACTACGCGGTGTCCGCCGCGGAGAAGGCGTTCGGGCACGATCCGCGGGCCCGCGAGATGCTGGTGCGCTTCCTCGCCGCGCAGGTCTGCATGGCGTACTTCACCTCGGGCGCGGCCAAGCTCATCTCCCCGGTCTGGCGCGACGGCACGGCGATCCCGGAGATCTTCCGTACGCACACCTTCGGCGACCCGCTCTTCCACCGCGCCGTACGCGACCGGCCGTGGCTGGCGAAGTCGGTCGCGTGGGCGACGATCCTCGGCGAGATGGCGTTCCCGCTGGTGCTGGTCGCGCCGAAGCCCGTGGCGCGCGGGATCCTGGCCGCGGGTACGGCGTTCCACCTCGGCAACGCGCGTTTCATGGGGCTCAACCGCTTCGTGTGGTCCTACTGCTCCACCTACCCGGCGCTCGCGCACGTCTCCCGCTCCCTCGGCCCCCGCGCCCGCGCCGCCGCCCCGGCCGCCTCCCCGACGTCGTACGCCGCCACCGCGGGACGGCTGCTCCGCGCCGCCGCCGGCCCCCGCGGCGCCGCCGCCGTCACCGCCGGCGCCGGTCTCGCGCTGCTGGCCGGCGCCGCCGTCCGGCAGGCGGGCCGCGCCCGTGACGCCCGGCTGCGCAGCGACGCACCCGGCGAACTCCTCACCGTCGGCGGCCGGACCGTCCACGTCCTGCCCCGCAACTCCGCCGCGGAAGGACCCTCCGTCGTCTTCGAGAACGGCCTCGCCGCCCCCGCCACCCAGTGGGGCTGGGTGCAGCGCGGCCTGGATCCGCGGACGCCCAGTGCCGCGTACGACCGGCCGGGAATCGGCTGGAGCGACGCCGCCGACCGCCCGCAGGGCCCGGACGAGGCCGCCGACGTCCTCGCGGAGACCCTGCACACCCTGGGGCTGGGGCCCCCGTTCGTCCTCGTCGGCCACTCCGTCGGCGGCCTGTTGATCCGCACCTTCGCCCGCCGCCACCCCGAACTCACCGGCGGCCTGGTGTTCGTGGACGCCACCCACCCCGAGCAGTTCGTCCGCTCCCCGCGGCAGCGCGAGGCGCTGCCCTGGATCCGGCAGCGCATGACGACGACCGGGCTGCAGGCCGCGTTCGGGCTGCTGCGCCACTCCGGCCGTCCGCAGCAGATGAGGGGGCTGCCGGAGCCGCTGGGCGAGGCCACGGAGCGGATCGTGCGCCGGCCGCGGCTGTGGCGTACGGCGCGCGAGGAGCTGGCCGAGTCGCAGCGCACCTGGTGCCCCGACGCACGGCAGCCGCTGCCCGCGACGGACACGCCGGTGGCGGTGGTGACCGCGGGGGAGACGGTGCGCAGCGACCCGCTGCACGCCGAGTTCCAGCGGGAGCTGGCGCTGCTGTCCACGGTGTCGCGGCACGACGTCGTGGAGGAGGCGGGGCACGAGTCGCTGGTGCTGGACGAGGCGCACGCGGCGCATGTCGTACGGGCCGTGGAGTGGGCCCGTACGCGCGCGGCGAAGGGCGCCGCCCGGGTCGTACCCCTGAAGGCCGGGAAGGCAGAGCCGGCCCCCGACAGCGCCTGAGGAGACCGCACATGACCACCACCGCCACCGCACTCCCGCGGTCCGCCGCCCGCTACGGGCTCTACGGCGTCCTCGCCTCCTGGCTGGGGCTCACCGCGGCCAAGCAGTTCCGCAAGACCCCGAGGTTCCTCACCCGCATCGACCCCATCAACACGGCGATCCCCGTCACCACGTTCTTCGCCCCCAACCCCGGCCGCTCCGACATCCACGTCCTGGGGCGCGAGCGGCTGTCGGACGGCGGCACCACGGAGTGGTCCGAGTACCCGATGCTGGAGCGGCGCACGATCCGGCACATGCTCTGGCACCCCGGGCGGCGGGTGGAGAAGCTGCTGCCCGACACCGTCTCGGAGCTGACCCAGCTCGCGCTGGACGAGAAGCGCATCGAGGTCCTGCAGTTGACCATCCCCTATCTGGCGCTGCTCACCTTCGTCACGCACCACTGCCCGCATCCGCCGGGCTCCCGGCAGGTGCAGTTCCTCGTGGTGTCCTCCGGCGGCTTCGACGAGGAGGAGGAGCCGCGCACGCTCTTCGCGTCCGACTTCCACGAGCTGCCGCCGCACCGCCGCACCTGACGGCCGCGGGCGGCCCGCGTACGCGACCGCCTCGCACCCGGCGTACCGCGCCCTCCCTCAGGCGCGGTGCGCCGGGTGCGCGATCAGCGACTGCTGCAGCGCGGCGATCACCGCCTGCGTACGGTTCCCGGCGCCGAGCTTGCGCAGGATGTGCCCCACATGCGTGGACACCGTCGCGGGGCTGATGCACAGCGAGCGGGCGATGGCCCCGTTGGACATGCCCGCGGACATCAGGCTCAGCACCCGCTGCTCCCGCTCGGTCAGCACGTCCACGCCGACGGTCAGCGGCCCGCTGAGCACGTCGCTCAGCCGCCGCGACACCCGGCGCAGCAGCCGCGGTGAGACGAACAGGTCCCGGGAGGCCGCCGCGTACAGGCCGGCGGTGGTGTCGAACACCGAGTCGTCCGGCAGCATCACGGCCGACGCGCCCAGCGCCAGCGCCTGTGCCACCTGGCTCTCCTCACCCCCGCACACCACGGCCAGCGGCCGGGGGCGGCCCACGCCCCCGGCACCTGCCCCGGCCCCGCCGTCCTCGGCCTCGTACCCGGCGGTCCCCCGCGGCGGCAGCAGCCGCCGGAACTCCCGTACGGACTCCCCGGTGGCCGCGGCCGGGCGCGCCAGCCAGACGTCCACCCGGCCGGCCTCGGGGCGTGAGACGGCGTCCGCCACCACGGTGCTGCTCAGCACGATGTCGATGTGGAATCTGTCGAGTGCGAGCCCGAGCACGTGCGACAGATGCCGGCGGTCAGGCGTCACGATTCCGATGGAAAGCACGCGAACTCACCTCACTGATACGGAAAGGGTCGCGCAGTCAACCCGACTGGTCATTGCGCAAGCTACCGCCGTACCGGTGGGTGACCGGCGCGTGGGACCCGGCGGATCGTGCCCGGTTCGGCCCGTTTGGCTGGCCGCCGCCCGGGCCCTGAACGGGCGCGACGGCACCGCCCGCCCGGCCCGCGGGGCCCGCTTGTGGGGAAAACAGCCCTGTATCGTGGCCGACTTCCGCCCCACCCGTAGCGGAACCATCCTGTCCGGAGTCGCGTCCGAAGAAGCTGAGTTGATCACGACAAGGACGAGGACAAGAGCGACTGCATGGGCGCGAACACAACGAAGTGGGCGTTAGTGGCCACGGCGGGCGCGGTGCTGCTGGCCGCGGGCTGCGGGGATGACGGAGGCGAGGGCGGCGACGCCGGTGGCGGCGGAGCCGCGCTCGCGGAGCAGTGGCGGACGCCGGCCGTGGCGCACGAACCGAAGGACGTGTGGCTGCCCCCGCTGTGGGTCAGCGGTGACGTGGTCGTCGGCATCAGCACCGACGGGGTCACCGGCCACGACGCCAAGACCGGCAAGGCCGCCTGGGAACTGGCCCCGCCGGAGGGCGCGGGGCAGCCGTGCGCCGCCTCGCCGACCGTGAACGACAACGGTGTCGGCGCCGTGCTGTTCGGCCCGGCCGACGTGAAGCCCGGCGACGACTCCTGCGCGGTGCTGGCGGTGGTCGACACCGCGAGCGGCGAGCTGCTGTGGAGCGAGGACCTGACCGCCGGCGACAGCGCCTACCCGAGCGCCGACGTCATTCCCGTCAGCGTCGGCGAGGAGACGGTCACGGTCGAGCTGATCGAGGACGGTCTGCACCGCTTCTCGCTCGACGGCGAGGAACTGCCCACCCCCGAGGTGACGGTGGGCGAGCAGTGCGACGACTTCTACGTCGACTGGCGGCACAGCGCCGGGAACCTGGTCGCCGTGGTGGACTGCCCCGACCTGACCGGCGCCGAGAACCACATAGCCGCGTACGACGCCGGCAGCGGCGAAGAGCTGTGGACCGCCGCGGACTTCACCGACGAGGACCAGCCCGCCCGGGTCGAGATCCTCACCGACCAGCCGCTGACGGTCGCGACCCAGGAGCGGCTGCTGTCGTTCGGCGAGGGCGGCAAGGTGCTGACCGACCTGCCGCTGGAACGGCCCGACGGCTTTCTGCACCTCGACCCGGGGGACTTCACCATCCGGGACTCGGTGCTCGTCACCTCCTACGACGACGCCACCAACGACTTCGTCGGCATCGATCTGACCGCGGGCAAGGAGCTGTGGAAGAAGGAGTTCGACTTCGCTCCGCACCCCCTGGCCCCCGGGAGCGGGTCGGGCGGCGAACTGGTCGCGCTCCAGGACGGCATGAACGAGGAGGACAGCGCCATGGGCGAGTACCTGGCGCTGTGGGACGCGCGGAAGGGCGGCGAGCCCTCGACCGAGGGCATGCTGCCCGAGAAGGCGGGCTCCGCGCAGGCGGTGGCCACCAGCGACGACGGCGGCGCGCTGTACGTCCTGGCCGAACCCGAGGTCGGCGAGGAGGCGCTGCGGATCGAGGCGTACCGGCGGTAGCGCGCCGCGCGGGGGCGCCGCCACGGCAAGCCGGAGGGAACAGCGGCGCCCCCACGCCCGTCCGCCGGGCGGATCCGAACCCCGCCGTCCCCGGCGGGAAATGCGGCTGGCCCCCGGTACGGGCCGGGGGATGGCGCCCGGCGCCGAGGGGTGCCAGCCGGAGGGAACCGGCGGCGCCGCGGCCCTAGCGTTCCGGCATATGAGAACTCCCGCGTTGCGCCCCTCGCGCCGCTCCCTGCTCGCCCTCGGCTCCGCCGCTGCCGCCGCGCCCGTGCTGGGCGCCGCCCCGGCCCACGCCCGGCCGGGGCGGCGCCATGTCCCGGACGCCCCGGACGAGTTCGACGAGCTGGACATCGCCGAGCTGCGCCGCCGCATGGCCGACGGGCGGCTCGACGCCGTCCGGCTCACCCGCCACTACCTGGAGCGGATCGAGCGCATCGACCCCCTCCTCCGCTCGGTCATCGAGGTCAACCCCGACGCACTCCGCGAGGCGCGGAGGCTCGACCGGGAACGGCGGCCCCGCGGCCCGCTGCACGGCATGCCCGTGCTGCTCAAGGACATCCTGGAGACCGCCGACCGGATGCACACCACCGCCGGTTCGTACGCCCTGGAGGGGCTGCGGGTGCGGACGGACTCCGCCGTCGCGGCACGGCTGCGCGCCGCGGGTGCCGTGATCCTGGGCAAGACCAACCTCAGCGAGTGGGCCGGCGGCATGTCGCTGACCCACCACGCCGGCTGGAGCGCCCGCGGCGGGCAGACCGCCAACCCGTACAAGCTGGACCGCTCGCCCCACGAGTCCAGCTCCGGCACCGGCGCCGCCGTCGCCGCCAACCTGTGCGTCGCCGGCATCGGCACCGAGACGAACGGCTCGATCCTCGACCCGTCGTCGGCCAACTGCGTCGTCGGCGTCAAGCCGACGGTCGGGCTCGTCGGC
Source organism: Streptomyces sp. B5E4 (assembly GCF_039871555.1). NCBI lineage: Bacteria > Bacillati > Actinomycetota > Actinomycetes > Kitasatosporales > Streptomycetaceae > Streptomyces > Streptomyces sp. B5E4. The sequence continues at coordinate 199,661 of NZ_JBDPMI010000009.1, read as the reverse complement.
CGCGGCGGGATGATCCCCGGGGTGCCGAGCCAGGACAGTGTCGGTCCGATGGCCCGTACCGTACGGGATGCCGCGGTCATGCTCGGCACCCTCGTCGGCGTCGACCCGCGCGACCCCGCGACCGAGGCGAGCCGCGGCCACTACCACTCCGACTACACCCGCTTCCTCGACCCCGACGGGCTTCGCGGCGCGCGGATCGGGGTGGCACGCGAGGTGTACTTCGGCTACAGCCACCACGCCGACGAGATCGCGGAGAAGGCGATCGCCGCGCTGCGCGCGGCCGGTGCCACGGTGGTCGACCCGGCCGACATCCCCACCGCCGGGCAACTCGAGGACCTGCCGGGTCAGGTCGTCGTCCAGGTCTACGAGTTCAAGCGCGAGATCAACGCCTATCTCGCCGGCTCCGCCGGCGACGTGCCGCGCGGCCTCGCCGAGCTGATCGAGTTCAACCGCGAGCACGCCGACCGCGAGCTGCGCTACGTCCGCCAGGACGGGCTGGAGACCGTGCACCGGCTGGAGTACGGCGAGGGGGAGTACCGGGAGGCGCTGGGCGTCAACCACCGGCTGTCGCGCACCGAGGGGATCGACGCGGTGCTGCGCCGGCACCGTCTCGACGCGCTCGTGATGCCCACCAGCGGCCCGCCGGCCAAGATCGACCTGATCCGCGGCGACACCTACGGCGGCGGCTCCTCGACCCCGGCGGCGCTCGCCGGCTATCCGGCGGTGAGCGTGCCGGCGGGGTTCGCGTTCGGGCTGCCGGTCGGGCTGACGTTCATGGGGACGGCGTGGAGCGAACCGACGCTGCTGCGGCTGGCGTACGCGTACGAGCGCGCGACCGCGGTGCGCAGGCCGCCGGAGTACCGGGCGCCGGACGTGGGCCTGTAAGCCCCCCGCCGCGCCCCGCGCGCCTCAGTGCGCGATGCCGTCGATCAGCTCCCGCGCACCCTGCCGCAGCAGCGCGAGGGCGACCGACGTGCCGAGGTCGGGCGGGGTGAGCCGGCCCGCGGACTCGCGGGCGTCCAGCACGGTCTTGCCGTCGGGGGTGAACACCCGGCCGCGCAGCCACAGTTCGTCGGGCGCGGCGGTGGCGAAGCCGGCGATGGGGCTGTTGCAGTGGCCCTGCAGCACGTGCAGGAACATCCGCTCGGCCATGGCCTCGCGGTACGTCTCCGGGTGGTTGAGGTCGCTGACGACGTCGATGGTCGCCGTGTCGTCCTCGCGGCACTGCAGCGCCAGGATCCCGGCGCCCAGCGGCGGGCACATGGTCTCCACCGGCAGCACCTCGGTGATGACGTCGGCGCGGTCGATGCGCTCCAGCCCTGCCACGGCGAGCAGCAGCGCGTCGACCTCCCCCGCGTACAGCTTCGCCAGCCGGCGATTGGCGTTGCCGCGGAACGGCACGCACTCCAGATGCGGGTACGAGGCGGAGAGTTGCGCGATCCGGCGCACGGAGGACGTGCCGATCCGGGTGCCCGCGGGCAGGTCGTCGAGCCCCAGCCCGCCGGGGTGGACCAGCGCGTCGCGGATGTCGTCGCGGCGCAGGAACGCGGCGAACGTGGTCCCGGCCGGCAGCGGCCGGTCCGCGGGCACGTCCTTGACGCAGTGCACCGCGAGGTCCGCCTCTCCGGAGACCAGCGCGGCGTCGACCTCTTTGGTGAACGCGCCCTTGCCGTCGACCTCGGACAGGTCGCCCAGCCACTTGTCGCCGGTGGTCTTCACCGGCACCACCGCTGTGCGGATGCCGGGGTGCAGGGCGGCCAGCTCGGTGCGGACGCGCTCGACCTGGGCGAGGGCCATGGGGGAGTCGCGCGAGACGATGCGGATGAGCTCGGGCACGGACATGCCGTACACGATAGACCGTCAGAAACGGGCCCTCCGGCCGGGCCCGGGCCCCGCGCTCGGGCGGGATTCGCACCCGCCTCGAACGCGTCCGCCGCCCGGAATCCCGCTGTGGGCTCCCGGGCGGCGGACGTGCTGGTGACGGCTTGATCAGCGTGTCGCCGGCGCTACCTGACGCCGGGGACGGTGAACGACGGCGGGCCCGCGGGGAGCGCCACCGTGTTCCGGCTCACATACGTGTCCAGGTACGGCGAGCGCTCGCCGCCCGTCGCCACGTCGTCGGCGGTGCCGTCCAGGGCCAGGTGCAGCGTGGCGTCGCCGACCGTGATCGTCTCGCCGGACGGGGTGTCCCGCCACGAGCCGGTCTGGATGGTGCCGATCTCCACGGCCAGGACGTGCCCGGACGCCAGCCGCCAGTCGGTCGACTTCAGGTCGACGGTGAACCGGCCGCGCTCCAGCAGCGAGACCTGTTCGTCGAACATCACGGCGGTGCCGTCGGGGGCGACGTCGTACAGCTTGACCATGACGTTGCCCGCGCCCTTCGCGTTCAGCGCGATCTGCGGCGTGCCGGTCACACGCACGTCCCGCTTCAGCGGCTCGGACCACGCGAAGAAGCTCGACGTGACCTCGCCCGCCCGCTGCTGCTTCGCGGCCTCGGCGGCCAGCCCGTCCGGGGCGGCCGGCTCCCGTGCGGGCGCGTTCTCCATGTCCCACTTTCCGGACGGCTGCGCGGGCCTGCCGGGCGCCGCGCGGCCGGAGGCGGTCAGGTCGGCGCGGGCGGAGGCGCCGCCGTCGTCGACGTACGACCCGCCCCCGAGGGAGATGCTCGCGCGCCGCTCGACGACCGGCCAGGTGCTCTGTGCGCGCCAGTCGCCGCTGTTGTCCTCCATGGCGTACTTCGGGTAGCGGACGGTCGGCTTCTCGCCCTTCAGATACTGGTCGAAGAAGGAGAGCGTCTCGTCGTACCAGCCCTCGCGCCCCATCGCCAGCCTGCCGTCGGGGACGCGGTCGCCGCCGCGGACGTGGTCCCACTGGCCGAGCCAACCGCGCTCGGGGCCGCGGTGGTTGTCCAGGTACTCCTCCATCTCCTCGGGCTTCGTGTTGGGCTCGATGAAGCCCTGCGTGACGAAGAGGGGAGTGTCGCTCCCCTTGGCCAGCCGCGCCAGGTCACGTGACTTCCAGTGCTTGCTGTCCTGGTCGGAGATCCGGTACCCGGCGGAGTTCTCCGTCAGGCACTCCGGATGGGTCTCCTCCCAGCGGGCGTTGGCCGCGTAGCGGGGGTCGTCGTCGGCCATCGGGGGGATGGTGGCGATGTCGTTGTACGCGTTGGCGGTGCCGGTGACATTGGGGCGGGGCACGCCGTTGGAGTAGATGTACTGGTACATGTCCCAGACCGGCTCCTGCGACACGACGGCCTTCAGGGCCCGCTGGTCCAGGTTGTTGCCGATCAGCCCGGTCACGCCGTCGTACGACTTGCCGTACATGCCGACTGCGCCGGTCGACCACGGCCGGCTTGCGGCCCAGTCGATCGCCGCTTCCACGTCGGCCTGTTCACCGGGCCCGGCCCAGTCGAGGCAGCCCGTGGAGCCGCCGAAGCCGCGCAGGTCGACCATCACGAAGGCGTAGCCCTCGGCGAAGATGTCGGCGCCCTCGGTGAAGTCCTGGAACCGCGAGGAGGGCCCGGTGTGCGACCAGCCCTCGTCGCCGGTCGCGCCGGCATGCGCGAAGTACGGCCCGACGGACAGGATGACGGGCACCTCCTCGCCCTTCTCCAGCCCTTCGGGCAGCAGCACGTCGGCGTGCAGTTCGGTACCGGAGTCGTCGGCGGAGGGGAAGTAGTGCTGGGTCCATTCCGCGCCCTCGGGCACGCGGTCGTTCTCGTCGTGCGTGACGGAATCGGTGGCGGTGGCGATACGGGCCTGGGGGCCGGCCGCGGTCGCCTCGGGCGCCGCGGTCGCGGGCCCGGCGAGTGCGCCGGTCGCCGCGAGGGTGGCGGCGAGTGCGGAGGCGGCCCAGGCGGCCGCGTGGCGTCTCTTCACATGCTCCTCCGGAATGACGGTACGGAGTTGTGGGGGGACGGCGGCTGGGCGCGCCCGGGAAAACCACACGTCGCGGGCGCGACCGGGACCGACGCGTGGAGCGTATGATCACATCGCGTACACGTCAACGAGCCCGCACGACCGGCCTGTTGGCCGGGGCCGTACGGGCTCCGTGCGGGGCGGCGCTACACCGCGACGCTCTCCACGCTCCGCCGCGCGGACGCCGGGGCGCGGCGGCGGTCGAGCAGCGGGCCGAGCGTCAGCAGCGTGAGGCCCGCGAGGGCCCAGCCGGCGAGGATCGCGAGCGGGCCGGCGGCGGCGTTGCCGTCGAAGTAGGCGACGGAGCGGATCAGGGAGCCGCCCGCGCCCGGCGGCAGCCACTGGCCGAGTACCCCCACCGGCTCCGGGAGCAGCTCGGGGGCCGAGGTGACGCCGGAGAACGGGTTGCCGAGGAGCATCACCAGCAGGCTGCCCAGCCCCATCCCGGCGCGGCCGAGCACCGCGGCGAGGCCCGCGACCGCCGCGGCCCCCGCGAGGACCGTGAGGCCCAGCGCCCCGGCCTCCGCCCACCAGTCGCCGGTCAGGGCGCCGAGCCAGCTGTCGGCGAGCGCGGCGGCGACGAGGCCGGTCGCCGCGGCCGCGACGGCCACCGCCAGCACCGCGCGACCGCCTCGCAGCCCCAGCACCGTGACCAGCGCGCCGATCACGATGCCGGCCAGCGCCAGCGGCAGGACGCTGGAGTTGAGGGCGGAGCCGCGGGGGTCGGCCGCGGGCAGCGGGACCACGTCCTCGGTGGGCACCGGCCGCCCCGCCTGCTCCCCGACGGCCTCGGTGAGCAACTGCGCCACGCTGGGCCCGGCGGCGGTGGCCACCAGCAGCTTTGGCCCGCCGGGGGTGGCGAGGACGGCGCCGTAGACCTCACGCTCCTCGACGGCGGTACGGGCCGCGGCCGCGTCGACGTACGCGTGCACCTCGAAGGCGTCGCCGCGCTCGGCGAGTTGCGCCCTGAGCGGCGCGGTGGCCTGGGCGGGGCCGGCGACGCCGAGGGGCAGGTCGCGCGGCGCGAGCCGGGCGTTGGGCCAGACGAACGCCCAGAGGGCGAGGGCGATGAGGGCCGGGACCAGGACGACGACCGCGAGCACGCTGCGGGTGGAGGACATCGGGAGCCTCGATCATAAAGAGAAGGATCGTTCGTTTTACGAGACTCACTCTGCGCGCGCCGATCGCGACTTGTCAAGAAGGAACGTTCGTTTTAGTGTGTCCACCATGGCTCGCGTATCCCAGGCCCACCTCGACGCCCGGCGCCGGCAGATCCTGGACGGTGCGCGGCGCTGCTTCACGCGCAACGGGTTCCACGCCACGTCCATGCAGGACGTCTTCCAGGAGACCGGGCTCTCCTCCGGTGCGGTCTACCGCTACTTCCGGGGCAAGAACGACCTGATCACGGCCGTCGCCGAGGAGGCGTTCGAGCGGATGCGGCTGGCCTTCGAGTCGGCCGGCCGCGAGGCCCCGCTGCGCCCCCTCGACGACGTCATCGACGAGGTGCTGAGCCACGTACTGGAAGAGCAGGCCCGCAAGTCGGGGGCGGACCGGCCCGGCGCGTTCGCCGAACTGATCGTGCAGGTCTGGAGCGAGACCCTGCGCGACGAGGGGCTGGCCGCGACCCTGAACGCCGGCTACGACCGGATGCGCGTCATGTGGGCCGGGGTCGTCCGCACCTACCAGGACGCGGGCCACCTGCGCGCGGACATCCCGACCGACCACGTCGTACGCGCGCTGATGGCGCTCGTCCAGGGGTTCATCGTGCAGCGGGCGGTGTTCAAGGACGTCGAGGTCGAACTCCGCAGCGGCCTGCGCGCCCTGCTGTCGCCGCACGCCTGAGCGCGCGGGCGGCCCCGGCCGGTCAGCCGCAGAACGCCTCGTCCAGGAGGGCGTCCACGGAGTCGTCGAGGTCGGCGCGGTGGTCGGGGGTCAGCGCGACGGTGACGTGGCGGCGCAGGTCCGCCGTGCTGAACGACCAGCTCTGGTACGTCATGGAGTCGCCGTCGTTGCCGTACACCGTGATCCCGCACGCGGTGTCCTTCCAGGCCAGCCCCAGCCCGTAGGCGCGGCCCGGGAACGACGGCGTGCGCATCTCGTCCAGGAGCCGGTCCGGCAGCAGTCGCCCGCCGAGCAGTGCGGCGAAGAACCGGTCGAGATCGCGGGCCGTGGAGATCATCTCGCCGCCCGCGCCGAACAGCGACGGGTTCATCTCCGTGAAGTCGACCAACTCCGTTCCGCCGCCGTCCTGCTCGATCGGGACGTAGCCGCGCGGATGCGCTCCGCGGATGCGCGAGTTGGTACCGGGCAGCGAGGTGGCGTGGAGGTGCAGCGGCCGGATGATCCGGCGCCCGATCTCCTTCGCGTACGGGCGGCCGGTGGCCTCTTCGATGATCTCGCCGAGCAGGACGTAGCCGGTGTTGGAGTACGCGTAGGCGGTGCCCGGCGGCGTCGAGGTCGGCGGGTGGGCGACGGCGCGCCCGATCTGCTCCCGCGGGGTCCACGTCCGGTGGCGGTAGTCCAGGAACGCCGGGTCCGGCGGCACGGTCAGGGTGCGCTTGTAGTCGTATATCCCGCTGGTGTGGCCCAGCAGGTGCCGCACGGTGATGCGGCCGCCGTCCGGGACGGCCCCCGGCAGCCACGCCTCGACCGGGTCGTCCAGCCGCAGCCGGCCCTCGTCGACGAGTTGCAGGACGACGGTGGCGACGAACGTCTTGGTGATGCTGCCCACCCGGAACCGCCCGTGCGCCGGAACCCTCCGCAGCGTGTCCCGCTCGGCGACGCCGCTGGTGCCGCGCCACACGCGCCGCCCGTCGCGCACCTCCGCGAGCGCGCCCACCGCGCCCTCGGCCACCAGTTCGTCCAGCCGCTCCTGCAGCCCGCCGCGCCCGGCCGCCTCGCCCCCCTCAACCGGTACGGCGGCGACCGATCCGGCCGCCACCGCCACCACTGCCGTCGCCGTCGCCAGCATCCGCCGTACGCGCTTCACCCGGTCCACCCGCGCTTTCGTCTCGCCCGTCCCGTACTTCTCGTACGCGATGAGCCTGCGCCACGCGCCGGTCGCGGGGGAGGGGGCTGGTCGGCGTCTCGGGCCGGGGGTTGTCCCCACCCCGCCGCGGACGTGCACGGGCCCGCGGCCGAGCCGCACCCGGATCGACCCCGGGCCGGCCCGGCCTCGGGCCGTGCCGACAGGCCGGATCAGGCCCGGCCCTGCCTGTGTGCCCTACGTTCGTGCCTTCTGGCGGAAGGCCACGGTCATACCCGCGGCCAGCAGTCCCAGCAGGGCCGTGGCGCCGCCGACGAAGCAGTTGCTCCAGATGGCGCCGTTGGACGCGGTGTTCGCGGTGGTGACCACCCAGGGGGAGATCACGAGCCAGGCGCCGAGCGGCACCGCCAGCCAGGCCAGGCCCGACGTCCGCTCCGGGGCGAGCGCCAGCCCGAGTCCGATCAGGCCGATGGTGATGCCGACGATGAGGTTGTTGATGGCAAGGTTGGTGTTCCCCGTGAAGTGCACGACCCAGGGCGAAATCGCGGCAAACAAGCCGGCGAGCAGGATCAGTCCTTCGAGGGCAACCACACCACCCCTGGCCGTCGTGCGATCGAAACGCTCGCGCATCTCGCCCACGTCGGGGTGCGAGGTCATGTCGGTGGTGTGTTGCTGATGCGACATGGTTGCTGCCTCCTCTCCAAGAAGAGTCGGATGCATCCCCTTAGGCCACGATACGCCCGTTTGGGTGGCTTGTGCCCACTTTGCCGGGTCCGCCGCTGGTCAGGCGCCCCGGCGGCGGACCATTTCGGCGATCCAGACGGGCGCGAACGGGGACGTGCAGCCGGGGGACGTCGGATAGTCCTTGAGCACCTCCAGGCGCTCACCGACGGCCACGGCGCGGGCACGGAGGGCGGGGAACTCGATGCCGATCTGCGCCAGGCAGGTGTTCATCGCCCACTGCAGCCGGTCGGGGGCGTCCTTCAGCTCCGCTTCGATCACGTCGAGCAGCCCCGCCGGATCCAGGCCCGCCGGGCTCTTCACCACGCGCTCGGCGGTCAGCGCCCAGCCGGCGCTCGCCACCACCGGATCGGGGTCGTCGAGCCAGGCCAGGCGCAGCTCCTCGGCGTGCGGGCTCTTCTTGACCGCGTAGTTCACGAGCCAGTCGTGCACCTTGGGCGTACGCGCCTCGCGCAGCATCGCGTCCAGCTCGTCCCGCTCGAACGCCTTCGGACGGCAGATGAGCAACGCCAGCAGCCGCGCCGCGGTGTCGCCGGTCCGCCACAGCTCGCGGGCGAGCGGCTGCTGCGTCTTCAGCCGCTTGGCGAGCGCACGCAGCTTGCCGAGGTGCACGCCGTGGTCGTCGCCGTGCCTCTCGTTCACCGCGCGCGCCTTCGGATCCTCCAGTCCGGCCAGCTCGGCCAGCACCTCGGTCAGGGTCATCTCGGCCACCGCACCCTCCTGCCGGTCGAGGGGAGCCTAGCGGCCGCGCTCCGGGCGGCTCGCCGCCCGGAGCCCGTTCAGCGTGATCGTGCCCGGGTCGAGACGCACGCTCGCCGTATAGCGGTACGCGGCCCGCACCTCCGGGTCCCTGAGGTGCAGCACCCCGCCCGCGTCCGCCGTGAACAGGAACTCCCAGCCCGCGCCCTGGTCCACGTACGCCGTGGTGACGGTCGACTGCCGGAGCTTCGCGGGGTGGCGGCCGGCGAGGTCGTCGGTCTCGCCCGGGTCGCGGCCGACGTGGTACAGCTCGCCGCCGCCGCCGCGCAGCGGCGCGGTCGCGTCCCGGCAGGGGCTGCCGTTCCGAACTCGCGCCGGCCGAGGTCGTCGATCGACACGACGACGACGTTGGGCGGCGGCGGGCCCGCGTCGGTGGCGCTCCGGGCGGATGCGGGGGCGGCGACGGCCGGGAGGCCGACGGCGGAGGCGCCGCGCAGGACGCTGCGGCGCGAGGGACGACGGAACGTCGTCGGGGGCATACGGCTCAGCGTCCGGCGGCCCGCGAGGGGGCGTCAACAGCCGGGCGAATGAGTCCGGGACGGGCGCGCGGAGTGCGGCCGGGCGGAGGTCAGTCGGCGGCGCGCAGCCGTACGTGGATGTGGTCGGCGTCCGCCGCCGCGGGCCGGCCGTCGGGGCCGGTGACCCCCGACAGGGCGAGCCCGGCGACGGCCGCCAGGGTCTCGAAGCCGTCGCGGGTGTACCAGTGCAGCACCCACGGGCGTTCGGTGATGCTGCTGCCCGAGGGGTGGTAGCGCTCGTAGCGCAGCAGCGTCGTCTGGGTGCGGGTGTGCTCGTCGCGGTTCTCGGCGACGATGCGGACCCGCAGTTCGGCGCCGTCCGGTGCGGTGGCGGTGCGGGCCCGGCCGACGTCCGCCGCGGCGGTGGGCGCGGGCAGGTGCAGCGGGATCAGTGCGGTGCCGCCCGCGGCGAGGTGGGTGCGGATGGCGCGCAGGGCGGCCAGCGCGGTGGCGTCGTCGGGCAGCAGGTTGAACGTCGGCCCGGCGAGGAAGACGGCGGCGTACCTGCGCGGCAGGTCCAGGGCCTCCATGCGCTGCTGGAACACCGTGACGGGCAGGCCCTCTTCCGCGGCGCGGCGGCGCAGCCGGTCCAGCATGTCCGCGGAGGAGTCGACGCCGTCCACGTCCAGCCCGCGGCGGCGCAGTTCGAGCAGCGGCTCGCCGTCGCCGCAGCCCAGCTCCAGCGCGGGGGTACCGGCCTGTTCGACGAAGGCGGCGTACGGCTCGGGGTCCTGGGTGACGGACTTCAGTGGGCCGTACAGCTCCGCGACGATTCCGGTGTAGAAGTCTGCTGGATCCATGTTCGCCACCTTATGCGGGCGGCGGTGGCGGGTGCGGTTCCCCGATGAGGTAGGTCACCTGCGTTCCGCATCCGCCGCCGGACCCGTTCGGTGGTCGGCCGGGGCGAATCGGCATGCTGCGCGGGCTACTTCGGCCGGTCGCCGCTCGTCGGGTGGTTCCGGCGCCGCACCTGCTGCGTCGAGCGGACGCGGGGCGGCGAGCCGGACGAGCACCCGGTGAGGAGCACACAGCCCTGACGTCCGGGGCGCGGCGGTGACGTACCCGCGCTGCGACGTCACGCGCCCGCAGGCGTGATCGCCCGGCGCCCGGCCAGGCGGAAGTGCCAGACGATCTCCGCCGGGACGCCCGCGTCGGACGCCGCCGCGGCCTCGGGGACCAGCTCCCGGAGGGACCACGGCCACGCCTCCCACGGCCCCGGGCCGGCCGCCGGAGCCGGGGCGGCCTTCGCCTCCCCGGCGGCCGGCACCCCCGGCTCCTCGCAGCCCAGCACCTCAAGCCCCGCCGCGAGCGCGGCGCGTACGTAGTCCCCGACCGCGTGCCGGTAGGTCTCCACCCGCCCGGGGCTGCCGTCGAGCAGGCGCACCGCGGGTATCGACCCGAGCGCCACCCGCTCCGGGTGGACGTCCGAGGTCACGAGGTGTCCGCCCGGCCGCAGCACCCGCGCGAACTCCGCCATCGCCGGGCCCAGATCGGGTACGTGCGTGAGGGCGAGCGAGCAGACCACCACGTCCACGGCGGCGTCGGCCACGGGCAGCGCGGCCAGCCCGCCGAGGCGGAAGTCGCCCTCCGGCACCCGCTCCCGGGCCCGCGCCAGCATGTCCGGTGAGCTGTCGACGCCGATGGTGCGGTGGCCGCGCCCGGCCAGCAGCGCGGTCATCCGCCCGGTGCCGCAGGCGGCGTCCAGGGCGACGCCGGCGGGCAACGGGTCGAGGAACGCCCCGACCACCGGCTCGTCGAGGTCGAACGCCGAGTTGGGCCCGTCGTAGGTCTCCGACCAGATCCGGTAGCCCTCGACCGTGGACACCCGGGCGACGTCCACGCCCGCGCCCGCCAGCGCCCCGTCGCCGAGCAGCCGCCGGATCTCGCCGAGCCGCGCGGCGACGAACGCCCGGTCGTACTCCCCGGTGAACGAACGCAGCAGGGCAACGCCCTCCAGGCCGACCACGTAGGCCAGCGGATCCTCATGCCTCATGGCCGCGACGCTAGTAACGCCCCGGGCACCCCCGCCACCCGATTTCGCATCGGCCCGCCGGACCGTCACCGAGGGCGGACGCCCCTGGCGCGGCGAGCGCGGGCCATCCAGGTGAGGCACCCGGCAGCCGCGGCACACCGGCCGAAGTCCCGGCGGCCACGCCTGCATGCCCCGCGGCGGTACTCGAAAATCTGTGAATGCGACATGCGGCCGAGCTGCCATATCAAATACCCCGCTGAGTTCGATTTGCCCTAGCCGCGCTTCGCTGCGGCCACCGGGGGTGGTCGGTGTCATCCTGGTATCGCTACCTTTGGCGGATTCATGCGGAGGGGTCCCATGGGCCGGGCAGACACCACCGGGCACGTACGCGAACGAGCGGCGGACGCCCCCGACCTCTTCGCGGAGTTGCGGGAACTGGAGTTCGGATATCTCGACGAGGGCGGGCACACCTATCTCGACCACACCGGCGCCGGGCTCCCGCCGCGCTCCCTCGTCGCGGGCAGCGCGCGGCGCATCACCGGCGGGCTGTTCGGCAACCCGCACTCCGAGAGCCCCGCGTCCCGGGCCTCCGGCGACCGGCTCGCCGAGGCCCGCCAGGCGGTGCTGCGGTACTTCAAGGCCGACCCCGCCGAGTACGCCGTGATCTTCACGCCCAACGCCACGGGCGCACTGCGCCTGGTCGGCGAGGCGTATCCGCTCGGGCGCGGCAGCCGGCTCGTCCTCTCCCTCGACAACCACAACTCCGTCAACGGCCTGCGGGAGTACGCGCGGGCCCGCGGCGCGGCCGTCGCGTACGTCCCGCTGCGCACGCCGGACCTGGGGATCGACGAGGACCGGATGCACGCCGCGCTGTCCGTACGCACCCGGCGGCCCCTCGCCCCCGGGCACCACCGCCCCCGCGGGCTGCTCGCCTACCCGGCGCAGAGCAACTTCACCGGCGTGCAGCACTCCCTGGAGTGGATCGCCACCGCCCAGGCCCACGGCTACGACGTCGTGCTCGACGCGGCGGCGTACGTCCCGACCAACGCCCTCGACCTCGGCCGCCACCACCCGGACTTCACCGTCGTGAGCTGGTACAAGCTCTTCGGTCATCCCACGGGCCTCGGCGCCCTCATCGCCCGCAGGACGGCGCTCGCCAAGCTGCGCCGCCCGTGGTTCGCCGGCGGCACGATCTACGCCGTCAGCGCCCAGGCGCAGTGGCACGTCCTCGCCGACGACGAGGCCGCGTTCGAGGACGGGACCGTCAACTTCCTCGCCATACCGGACGTCACCGCCGGCCTCGCCTGGATCGAGGCCATCGGCATCGACCGCGTCCACGACCACGTCGAGGCGCTGACGGGGCGGTTACTCGCGGGGCTGCGGACGCTGCGGCACGGCGACGGCGCGCCGCTGATCCGGGTGTACGGCCCGGACCGTACCGGCGCACCGCGCGGCGGTACGGTCGCGCTGAACGTCCTCGACGCCGAAGGGCGCGTCGTCGACGAGCGCGTCATCATCCGCGACAGCGCCGCATACGGCATCTCCCTGCGCACCGGCTGCTTCTGCAACCCGGGCGCCGGCGAGGCCGCCTTCGACCTGTCGCCGCGCCGGCTGCGCCGGGCGGCCCGCAGGCGGCTCGGCTCGCTGGAGGACTATCTGAAGCTGCTGCACCTGCCGTCGGCGGGTGCGGTGCGGGTGTCCCTGGGCGCGGCGTCGCAGCCCCGGGATGTCGAAACGTTTCTGTCGTTCGTGGCGCAGACCTACCGGGACCGCGTCCCCGACGTGGCGGACCTGGCGCCGCGACTGGGCTGCTGACCCCGCGGGCCCCGGACCCCGGCCCGCGTCAACGCCCCTGCCGGCTCCGCTCGGCGCCGTCCCGGCACTTGCGCACGACCACCCACCACGTCAGGGCCAGGAACAGCACCGCGAAGCCCGTCAGGATCAGCCACCCGCGGGCGGCCGGATGCGCGAACGACTCTCCGTACGAGGCCAGCAGCGGCCACCCCGCGGGCGAACGGCCCGTACGCCACAGCGACTCCAGACCCACCCCGCTGCCGAGCGCCTCGAAGGCCCACCGGTTGGTCATCGCCAGGCTGATCGCCTCGCCGCCCAGCGTCATCCGCGGCACCGGCACGAACGCCCCCGAGAACAGCACCTGCGGAAAGCACAGCAGCGGCAGCATCAGCGTCGCCTGCCCCGGCTCCGCCACCGCCGCCGACGCGAGCAGCCCGAGCGCGAGGGCCGCGGCGGAGGCGAGCACGCTGGAGGCGAAGAGCGAGGCGTACGTGTCCCAGCCGGCCGGCGGCAGCCGGTCCAGCGCGCGCAGCACCGCCAGCAGCAGGGCGTCGGCGAGGGCGAGCGCGGGGAGCATGGTGGTGAGTTTGGAGGCGACGTAAGGGCCGATCCGCAGGCCGGCGAGCCATTCGCGGCGCAGGACGGCCAGTTCGGTGCAGATCTGCAGCAGGCCGTACGTCAGCCCGAAGAAGAAGGCGCCGAAGGCGATCCAGAACATGATCATCGCGGTGGACCCCGGGTCCGGGGACGCGGGGTCGAAGGCGCCGCCGCGGAAGAGCACGGCGAACATCGCCACGATCATCACGGGGGAGCCGACGAGGACGGCGACGGACAGGCGGTTGTGGAGGAGGAGGGCGGTGCCGCGGCGGGTGAGCAGGGCCCACTGGCGCAGGGCGCCGACGCGGGCCGGCCGGGTGGCCGGAACGGCGGCGGATGCGGCGGATGCGGTGGGGGCGGTGGGGGCGGTGGTCCGGGGCGGCGCTGCGGGCCCGGTCGGTGCCGCGTCGCCGGCCCGGGCGGTGGGCTCCGCCGCCGTCGCCGTGGCGAGCACGGTCCATGCCGCGGCCGGTACCGGTGCCGTCGCGTCGATCGGCGCCGCGGCGCCGGGCGGTGCCGCCGGCCCGGACGGTGCCGCCGCACCGGCCGGTCCCGGCGGACTCCAGGCGTCCCGCTGCGGGAAGTCGCCGGCGCCCGCCCCCGGCGCCCGCGCGCCGGCGGCCACCGCGCCGTACACCTCCTCCGCCGTGGCCACGCCGAACGCCGCGCACAGCGCGCCCGGTTCACCCGCATAGGCGACCTCGCCGTCGGCCGACAGGAAGACCACCCGGTCACCGCGCGGCAGATCGGCGAGCGCGTGCGTGGTCAGCACGACGGTCGTGCCGTCGTCGGCCAGCCCGCGCAGGGTGTGCATCAGCTCCGCGCCGGTGGCCGGGTCGAGCCCGGACGTCGGCTCGTCGAGGAACAGCACCCGGGGCCGGGTCAGCAACTCCACCGCAATGCTCGCCCGCTTGCGTTCGCCGCCGCTGAGGGCCCGTACCGGCGTCTCGCTCCGCGAGGTCAGCCCCAGGGCGGCCAGCACCCGGTCGACGGTCGCGGCGACGGCGGGGGCCGGGGTCTTCGGCGGCATCCGCAGGCCGGCCGCGTACACCAGCGTGCGGTGCAGCGGCAGCTCGCGGTGGATGATGTCCTCCTGCGGCACGTACCCGAACTCCGGCCCCGGCGGCCCCGGTGACGCCCCGTCGTGCCACACCTCGCCCTCGCTCGGCGCGCTCAGCCCCGCCAGCGTCTGCAGCAGGACCGTCTTGCCGGCGCCGCTGCTCCCGGCGATCACGGTGAGGGTCCCGGGCGCGACGTCGAGCGACACCCCGCTCAGCACCCGCCCCGCCCCGCGCACGTCCCGGCTCACCCGCTGCGCCCGCAACCGCAGGCCACCGGCCGGCGAAACGGACACACCGGCGGAACCACCTGGGGAGACCCCCGGGCGCAGGGGCGGCGTCGACATGAGTGCAGCATGCCAAAGGATCGGGGTGCCGGACCCCCACGGCTCGCGCGGGGTACCAACGATCGGGCGATCCGTCAGCGCCCGCCGCCCACCCGCCCGGCCGCGTCCGGCTGCCAGTCGGCGGCGAGCAGCCCGAGGATCACCTCGTCCAGGAACGTGCCCAGCACCCAGGCCGAGGAGCGCAGCACGCCCTCGCGGACGAAGCCGTTGCGCTCGGCGGCGCGCAGCATGGCGGCGTTGTCGGCCAGGGTCTCGATCTGCAGCCGCTGCAGGCCGCGTACGACGAAGCCGTAGTGGCAGAGCGCGGCGACGATGTCGGTGCCGTAGCCCTTGCCGCGCGCGTACGGCATGAGCCCCAGCCCGACGTGCGCGGACCGGTGGTGGGTGTCGATGCCCCACAGCGCCGCCGTACCGACCAGCGCCCCGCCGTCCAGCTCCACCACGGAGAACGGAACCTGCCCCTCCTCCTTGTCGTCCACCAGCAGCGGGTTGTCCTTCGACGCGGCCGCGATCGGCCGCCACGGCGTGGCCTGGGCCCGCGAGCCGGCGACGACGTCGTCGTAGAGGTCGGCCTGCAGAACCGGGATGTCGTCCGCGTGCCGGGCCCTGAGCCCGACCTTCGTGCCTCGTAGCATCCCTGTTTCCTAACCGCCGGGACCCACCGACCGCAAACGCATCCCCCGGCAAGCCGTGCCCGTTCGAGCGAACCCCGCAGCCACCCGGCGGGCTCCCGACACGGCCGATCCCGGTCAGGCGATGAGGAGGCGGAGGCCCAGTTCGGCTGCGTCCAGGGCGAGGAGGTCGCGGTTGCGTTCCTGCCAGCGGCCCGAGGCGAGGTCCTTGCGGAGGCCGTTCACCGCCCGCTGCTCCGCCGCCGGGCCCACCCTGGTCCACACCGACACCGCGCGGCGCACGCGGTCCTCCAGGTACGCCTCGGGCCGGCGCCAGTGCGCCTCGAAGAAGCCGTCCGCGCAGTCCCACGGGATGAGCACCGGCTCCGCGCGGCCGTCGATCGCCCGGGTCAGGTCCGCCAGCGACGGCCAGTCCGCGAGGAGTCCGGCGAACTCCGGCAGGTAGTCGCGGGTGAGCCAGAACCGCTCCCGCCGCCCCGGGTCGCAGGCGTCGTACGTGAACACCACCACGCGCCGCGCCACCCGCCGCATCTCCCGCAGCCCGGCCACCGGGTCCGGCCAGTGGTGCACGGTGCTCACCGCCATGGCCGCGTCGAACGACCGGTCCGGGAACGGCAGCCGCTCCGCACTCGCGGCCACGCACCGCGCCGCGCCCGCGGGCCGCTGCGCCCGCATGACGGCCGACGGCTCCACCGCCGTCACGTCCCGGTCGGGCGGCTCGTACGAACCGGTGCCGGCGCCGACGTTCAGCACCGTACGGGCGTCCCCGAGCGCGTCCCAGATCCGCGCGGCGATCCGCGGCTCGGTGCGCCGGGTCGCGGGATACGCCGAGCCGATGGTCTCGTACAACTGAGGTCCGAACACCCGAAGTTGCTCCTCCGACGTCGTCCTGATCCCCATCGCCCGCGCCTCCAGTTCCCTGTCGATGGCCGTCACCATGGCGGCGGCGCGCTCGCGCTGCGCCAGCAGCAGCCCGCGCAGCCGGTGCAGGTGCGCGACCGCGTCGGTGGCCGGGTCGTCGACCAGCTCCGCGATCTCCCGCAGCCCGAACCCCAGCCGCCGGTAGCCCAGCACCTCGCGCAGCCGCTCCACGTCGCCCGCCGCGTACGCCCGGTAGCCGGCCGCGGTCCGGGCGGACGGCCGCACGAGGCCGATCTCGTCGTAGTGGTGCAACGTGCGCACACTCACCCCGGCCAACTCGGCCACGCGTCCCACGGTCAGATGTTCCGCCACGCCCCCGACGATGCCCCCTCACGCCACGTGAGGGTCAAGCGGCCTTCCTCGTGCCCGGCGGGTCGCCCGCAAGCCGTAGCGCGAGCCCGGGGCAGGCCGTGGCGAGTCGCGGTGTGAATTCTCCGCTGGGACCTGCTCATCCTCGACCTCGGCCTCCCCGCCTGCGACGGCTTCTCCGTCCTGCGCACGTCTGGGGCTTCGACTACGACCCGGGCTCGAACATCGTGGACGTCTACGTCCGCTACTACGCGGCAAACCGGGCGCCGGCCCGGTGGAAACGATCCGCGGCGTGGGCTACCGCCTCCGCGCCACGACCCCCACGCCCCCGGCCCGCCTGAACTCCCGCTCCTGACCGCTCCCGCCACCAGGCCGCCGCCTCCCGGCCGGCGTCGTCCGGGCCCGACGGGAGCGTCCCCCTCGGGCCCGGACTCGGCCTCCGCACGCCGGCATCGGACGCGAAGCCGAGAGGCGTCCGTCAGCCGGGGAAGGTGGCACCCCAGGTGGCGGGGCCGACGATGCCGTCGACGGTGAGACCCTTCTTCGACTGGAAGTTGCGGCACGCGGCGTCCGAGTTGGGGCCGTAGGCGCCGTCCGCGGCGAGGCTGTAGCCGTGGCGGGCGTTCATCTGGTTCTGCCACGTGGCCACGCTCGCGTGGCTGAAGGTCGGCGGCTGGCGGAAGTTGACGCCGGGGTAGGGCAGCGGCCCGCCGCCGGGGTTCGTCGCGCCGTTGAGCACGCCGTTCGCGTACAGGTTCCCCGGGCAGCCGGTGCTCAGGTGGTCGCGGTGGCCGCAGATGGCACGGGCCGCGCCCCCCTGCGTGCGCAGCCGGTTGACGGCGTAGCGGAAGGCGTTGATCAGGCCGGTGGTGATGGTGTCGTAGTCACCGGCGGTCCCGCCGACGAGACCGCAGACGGCGTACCAGTTCTGGTTGCCCGGGGTGGTGCCGTTCGCGGCCGTGCGGCGGTTCTCACCGCGGCCCTGGAACACGTAGTCGTGCACGCAGACGAGGTGGCTGTACGCGATGTCCGCCCAGCCGTTGCCGTCCATGTGGTAGTTCTGGATCCCGCGTACCTGGGCGGCGCAGTCCGCGTGGTTCGTACGGGCGACGTGGACGGCGTCGACGTGATGGATGGTCACTCCGCCGTTCTGGGGAGTGATGTTCCCGTCGGTGTTCCGCGGAGCGCGTGCACCCCACTGGGACCGGGTGACGAAGGTGGTCACAGGGCCCTCCGTCCGGACAGCGCACAGTCCACGGTGGCGTTGAGCGGCTCCGCCTGCGCGTGCCGCAGGGTGCCGGACGGGTGGAGCGCGCCGGGATGGTCGGGGCGGTTCACGATCGGCAGTTCGCGCGGGTCCGCGGCGAAGGCCTGACCGGAGCAGATCACGGGTGCGGCGGCCACGGCCGCGGCTATCCCCAGGAAGCCACGACGGGATGGTCGTTGCGACATGTCGTCTCCAGACGGTTGTGGGTTTCGTGGGGCCACTCGCGCGCAGTGCCGACTTCTCGTGTACGAAAGAGGTACAGGACACCGGTAGCGCGCCGGTTGCGCCGGAATGCCTCTACGTGGCCCCCCACGGCCCCACCCGGCCGTGGTGACGGGCAGACCCCACCCGTTCAGCGCCGCCGCGCGCCGGAGCCGGTGGCCGGGGACGGAGCGGCCCAGCTCTCCTCGTCCAGGAGGAGCCCGTCGGCCAGGGACAAGGATGTGCCTCGCCGTAGCGGTCACGCAGGTCGCTCCACACCGTGTCCGAGGGGCGGGAGGAGTCGTGCAGCTCGTCGGCGGCACGAAGGAGTGGCGCATGCCGCGGCCACCAGCAGCACTGCGGACCTGTCCGCGTCCCGATAGAGCACGTCTCGGCCATCAAACGCAACTGGCCGGAGTACGTGCGTCGCCGCAAGGCGGAGTCGGGATCCTGACCCCGCATGGGAACTACCGGCGAGACACCACACTGCGGCCGGGCGAAGCACCGGATCTGCGACGCCCGCACAGCACGTTCCGCGCAAGGTCTGGGACCGCATCCAGTGGGCCGGGACTCGGCCCACGCCGGGTAAGGCGTGGACGAACTCCGGCGAGGCACACGATCGCCGGGACCGGAAGCAGCGCGACGACGGAGAGGCGCCGCTCCCGCCGCCCCTGCTGCAGGACCGATCGCGGGCCCCGGAGCAATCCGGGCCCGCGTCACCCTGAGTGGGCTGCTACTGAACGTCGTTGGAGGCCAAGGTGATGAAGCGTTCCAAGACGGCCTTGGCCTCGTTGCCCGCGGCGCGCAACTGCGCCTCGTCGGACGCGTGGTGCAGGGGGGACGTCGCGTCGAAAGCGAGCTGAGCTGCTTCGACCACCGTGGGGGAGCCGGCTATGAGCTGAACGCGGAACAGCTCCTGCTGGGCGAGCCCCTTGAGTCGGTACGACTCCAGCCGGGCTTCCGAGGTGGCCGTGCTGTCCGGATCTTCGTTCTTGCGGTGCCAGCGGTCGTACTGGCTGCGCCGGTGTTCCGTGAGGGCGCCGGCGAAGTCACTGTAGACGCCCATGCGTTCCGTGCGGAGCTGCTGCCGGCGAGTGAAGCCTTCGGTCCGCTCTGCCGACTTGCGCTGGAACAGGTACGTGATCGTGGAGCCCAGCAACGTCCCCAAGACTGCGATGAGAGCCGAGGCAGCGCCATTCATGCGACCAGGACACCACACGCGGGAGCGGCATGGTCAGGTGGTCGCTGCCGATGGTTGGTCCACGCGGTGGATGTCTTGGGCCAAGCAGGAGCCGACCTGCGAGGGAGCCCGTCAAGATCATTACGTGCTCATGACGTGATCAGTGGCATGGAGCCGCATCCGGCGGCCTTCGGCTGCGCACCCAAGAAGACCCTGTCCTCAGCGCTCGCGCCGGTCACGGGTCTTGGGCACCTCGACTGAGGTGCCCCCGGCAGGATTCGAACCTGCGCACACGGCTCCGGAGCGTTCGATCTTCCCGCGTTTCCGGAGGTCAATGACCTAGCTGACGGCGTGTTATGTGGCTGATCCCGCGCATGTCCCGTGAAGTGAAAATTTCCGTTTGGTCGTCATCTGGCAGTGAACGAATCAGATCGACCGGCTGGCGCGAAGGAGGTCCCGCTCGGACCTGAACCGGCCGCCGGTCGGGCAGCCGGCAGGCTTCGCCGTCGCCGGGTGAACCGTCCCTCCGACCGTGCGCGGCGGGGCTCGGCGTCATCTCGCGCCCGCCGCCCCCCTGTGCCGACTTGTGGCGAGCGGCGATCGAGGCGACGGGAGCGCTGGGCCGCGATAAGGCTGGTGCGGGCTTCGGCGATACGCGAGGCGTAACGCTCCTGCTCCCGTACGGCCCCGCCTGCTCCACACGATGCGCCGCCAGCCATGCCCGGTCACGCAGGTCCGCCGCCTCCTGCCCGGCCCATTCCATGACCCCGGCCGCGGCGGCGACCACCTCGTCCCGTCGCCGCACCGCCGCGGAACGGACTGCCTCGGCACGGACCTCGGCCGCCGCCAGCGGCTCGGGTTCCTCGCAGCCGCTCTCGGGCCCCTCGCTCCTCCCGCCGCTTCCGCTCGGCCGGCGCGAGCTGCTGGGCGGAGACGAACGCCGCTGTTTCCCACGCCGTGTTCTCCGCACGCCGCCGCCCCTCCCGTGTCGCGGCCGGCGGGGCACTGCTCGTGCTCCCCGGCCGCGTTGGCGCTCTCGAATGGTAATGCGCACGTACCCTAGCCACGGTCTTGACACGGAGTTAGGATCCCCTGGTCGACTCGCGATTCCGCGACTCCGCTCGTTCACCTGAATCCCGCTCCGGTCCGGAGGCATTGGATGGATCCGCTGAACTCGCTGTGCGCAGAGACCGATGAAATCCGTCGGGACCTCGACGACCGTGCCTCATTCCGGGATCCGGAGATGCTGACCCGACTCGCCCGTCGTATCGAGGAAATGCCGGGACTGTGCCGGGAACCCGCGGTCCGTGCCTTTCTGGACGACATACGCGACTTCATCCCGGGTCGGCGGCTCTCAGCCGTCAAGGAGCACATCAACACGAGGCGGGACAACCGGCTGTTCTCCCTGTTCGACGCCTCGTACTTCCCCTCGCTGCGGTTAGAGTTCCTGGCGTACGAAACCCTGCCCACGAATCCGTACATGGCCGATCGGTATGCCAGTAATACGATGCCGGTGAACATCGTCGCCCGCTCCGCGGGATTCGGCGGCCGGCCGGTGGTGGCGCTGTTCCCGGAGAATCACATCGACGGGATGCAGGAGCCGGACGACCAGATCTTCTATTTCATCGACAAGTTCGTTGAGCGGCATCGCCGAATTACCCGCCGCATGCTGGGACCGGTCCTTGCGGAAGGGAGTCTGCCACTTGTGCAGAAAGCCACGGACACGGAGATAGAGCTGGCTTCGTCCTGGTGGGTGCGACTGCACGAATACCATCACAGGCAGGGTGATATGCCCATTCCGGAGTTCCTCCCGGCGAAGACGTCGAAGCCGCTGGCCGGGCTGGAGGAGCTGCGCGTCGACGTGTCCGGCATGCTGGCGCTCCTCGGCGACGCCGCGCTGCCGGCGGAGCCGGCGCGGTTGACGTACGAGTACATCCTCGCCGAACGGCTGCTGCGCTACGCGGTCGAGGGCATACCCCGCCCCAACTACGACGCCGTCGCCTCGCAGCTTCTCTTCTCCTATCTCACGGAGCACGGCGGGCTGCGGCTTCGGGGCGGCCTGATCCATCTCGACCGGGACCTCCCCCGGGTGCTGGCCGGGTTCCTCGGCGAGATCGAGGCGATCGAGCGCAGGATCCACCAGGAGCCGGTGGCCGCGGTGAAGAAGCGGCTGCTGGAGTTCACCCACGCCTACACGGACTACGACGCCGAGGCCGGCGACTACCGGCACATCCCGTACTTCGCCGCGGTCAAGGCGTCGCTGGGCGTGTAGGGCGCGGCCCGGACCGGCCCGGCCGCGGCGCGTCACCGCGCGGCGGCCGAAGGAACGGCGCGACTCGCACGGAACGGAAAACAGGAGCACACCCCGACGGACACCCTGGAGTGCATGTGACTGCTGCAGCGGAACTGCCCGCGGTCGACCGGAACCGGCTCGACGACCGGGTGGAGGAGCAGATCGACAAGGCGCAACTGCGCCGGACGGACAACCCGTTCTTCGCCGCCGCGCGCAACGCCGGCTCCGTCACCCCGGAGGCCGGGCTCGACATCGCCGTGTGGTGGCGGGCGATGACCAAGGGCTTCATGTTCACCACGCTGGCCGGGCTGGGGGTGATCGCCCGTTCCTTCGCGGCGGACCGCGAACCGTCCCGTACGCTCCTGGGCGCCCTCCAGACCGTCTACCGCGTCATCGGCGACGACCTGGACAACGCTGCCCCCGAGTTCAGCTCGGTCGCGCCCCGCGGGCCGGCCGGCATCCACTACGTCTGGTGGGACGACACCATCACCGCGCCCCTCGCCGCACGCGTGGGCGAGCCGGAGCGCGCCCGGGCGCAGGAGCTGCCGGGCCCGGTGGCGGAGCTGCTCGCGAACATGGACCGGCTCGCCGTCTCCCCGCACGGCGCCGCCGTGCAGTTGCGCGTCGTGGAGACCATTGCGCTCGACATCGCGGTGGCGTTCCGGCGGATGTACGGGAAGGTGACGGCGGGCGGCGAGAAGGTCTTCACCGAGAAGGAGCAGTTCACCTGGATCGACGCCCACATCAAGGCGGAGACGGTGCACGCCGCGCAGGTCAGCGATGACGAGACCGGCATGACCACGCTGGTCACGGACGACGCGGAGGCGGCGGAGTTCCTGCGGCTGGTCGAGGAGTACGCCGGCAGCTTCTCACGCGCGCTGCAGTGCTTCGCGCGGCGCCTGGCCGAGCCCGCAGCGGCCGGCGCGTAGCCCGGACATGGAACTGCGGGACCACTACGGCCTGGCGCTCGCCGTGATCGAGCCGGCGGAGCTGGACCGCCGGCCCTGGGCACAGGTCCGGGAGCGGATCGACGTGGTCCGGCTGCCGGAGCCGCCTGCGGGGCTGGCCGGTGAGCTGGCCGCGCGCGGCTTCGTGGTCAAGCCGTCCGCGGTGACGTGGCTGGCGGAGCTGGGTACGGACGAGGCGGCGTTCCTGGGCAGGCTGGAGCGGGCCGACCGGCAGTCGATCCGCAGGGCGCAGCGCCGCGCCGCCGCGGCGGGGCTGCGGGAGGTGGTGGCCGACCCCGTCACTCCGGAGCTGCTGGACAGCTTCCTCGTCCTGTACGCGGCGCGCGTGGCGCGGATGCGCTTCGGCGTGCCGTTCGCCCTGGACTACCGGGACACGGTCCTGAACGGCCCGGACAAGTTCTTCGGCGTCTTCGCCGTCGCCGGGGACGGCGTCGGCGGCGGGGGCGTGGACGGCACCGACGTCGTCGGCGGCGTGCTGGTGCTGGAACGGCCGGACATCCGGACCGCGGTGCTGCGGTTCTCCGCGGTCAGCGCGGGGTGGCGGCGCCGCAGCCTGCCGAGGGCGCTGTACACCGCGGCGCTGCGCATCGCCCGGGAGAAGGGGTACGAGTACGCCACGCTCGGCGACGAGCCGAACCTGTCGGGGCACCTCACCAAGCCGGGCCTGTTCGTGTTCAAGGCCGGGCTGGGCTTCCGGCCGGTGCCCGCACAGGACTTCACCGACCCGGCGGTGACGGACGAGGCCGACTTGGTGCTGCGGCTCGGCGCACTCAGCGACCCGACGCTGATGCTCGGCTATCCGGTGTCCGCGCCGGGCGGCGAGCACACCGGCGCGGGCGGCACGGGCGGCGGGAGCAGCCCCCCGGCCGCCGCCGGCGGTCCGCGTCAGCTCGCGGTCAACCTCGTCTGCGAGTCCCCGGTGAACTCCGCGCTGTACGCGGCGCCGTCGCTGGCGCCGACCGTGCTGCGCCGACCCGGCGGTTGACGGAGCCCGGCGGCGGTGCCCGCTCAGCCCGCCGCCATGCTCCGCTCCACCCAGTCGAACACGCCGCCGAGCACCTGCCGGTGCTGTTCCCTGCCGAGCAGTGACAGAAAGCCCGGCACCGCGTTGACCTCAAGGATGACGTAGCCGTCGGAGGTCGGCAGGACGTCGAGTCCGGCGAGTGTGAGGCCCATGGCGCGGGTCGCCACCACCGACAGCTCGATCAGCTCGTCGGGGGCGTCGAAGCGCTCGAAGCTGGAGCCCTCCAGCGTCTTGCAGCGCCAGGACCCGGCCGCCGGCAGCTTCAGCATGTTGATCGGGGCGACCTCGCCGGCAACGGTGATCCGGAACTCACCGCCCTCGGTGGGGTAGTACGGCTGGCACACCAGCGTGCGGTGACGGGAGAGGAGTTCCTCGGCAAGTGCCTTGCCGGCGGCGTAGTCGGCGATCCGCTCGACATCCTGCCCGCGGTAGCCGAACGACGGCTTGATGATCACCGGGCCCCATTCGGCGCACGCCGCCTCGACTTCGGCGGTGGTGGTCGCCGACCGCAGCGGCGGCACGGGCAGCCCGGCCGCCGCCAGCCGCTGCGCCATCTGGAACTTGCTGTACCCGGTCAGCCACGCCTCCGCGGGGTCGAACATGCGCGGGCCCGGGGTGTCGCTGAGCATCGTCAGCCGCTCGACCCGGTCCTGCCAGTCGTCGCCGTACAGCTTGGCCCGGTTCAGGATCGCGTCGAAGGCCACCGCGGGCTCCCCGCGCAGCGACAGCTCCACGTCGCCGCCGGGCCCGGTGCGGTACGCGATCTCCTCCAGCGTGAAGAACGACATCTCGTGCCCGCGTTCACGCCCGTACTCCACGAGGCTCGGGCCGTCGGGATCGATTCCGGTGTAGTCCCAGCCCAGCAAGCCGATCTTCACGGTGCTCCCATCGGGTGCGTGGCGACGCGGCCCTCCGCCTTCCCGTGCCGGAGCCTCCCGGCAGGACGAACTCCCTGTCAAGGCCGTTGGCAGCACAAGAATTTGGCCACACAGACGGTCTACCGCTCAACCGCACCGTCCCGTTAGCATCAGCCGCCGTATTCGTGCTCGCGTACGAGGGGGATTGCTGCGGTGGGCATGTGGGGAACGCTCGTCACGCCAGGCCGGAAACAGGACGAGTCGTACCGCACGGCGGGCTGGTGGAGGGACGAGACGTTCCTCGACGACCTTGAGGCGGCGGCCCGTTCACGCCCGGCTCACCCCGCGATCATCGCGTACGAGGGTCGTGATCGCGCCACGACGCTCACCTACGCCGAGCTTGCGGACGTCGTCGAGCGGTTCGCGGCGGCGCTGGCGGCGCTCGGCGTCGGACGTGGCGACGTCGTCGCGCTGTACATGCCGAACCGGTGGCAGCTCACCCCGCTCTTCCTGGCGTGCCACCGCATCGGCGCCGTCACCTCGCCGGTGATCCCCGCGCTCGACGTGCGCGAGCTGGCGTACGTGCTCACGGAGAGCGGCGCGAAGGTCTGCGTCACGGTCGACCGGATAGGCGAGACCGACTACGGCGCCCGGCTGGCCGAGGCCGCGCCGAAGACGCTGGCGCACCGGGTGGTGGTCGGCGACGCCGCCGCGTCCGGTGCGCTGGACTTCGAGGGGTTCTTCGTACGGACCGACCACCCGCCGGTGGCGCCGGCCGCCCGGCTCGGGCCGGACGACCCGTCACTGCTGCTCTACACCTCCGGCACCACGGGCCGGATGAAGGGCGTGGTGCACAGCCAGAACACCCTGCACGCCGCGGTGCTCGCGGTCTCCCGGCCGCACCGGCTGACCGCCGGCGACATCATCTCGATCCCGGCCTTCGCCACGCACATGGCCGGGTTGACCTACGCCTGCTACATGCCGCTGCTGCTGCACGCCACCTGCGTCACGCAGTCCGACCACCTCGACGTGGAGCTGTTCCTCGACCTGCTCGCCGAGCACCGCATCACATGGGCGTATGCCGCGCCGGCGCGGCTGGTCGACATGCTGGAGATCCAGCGCGCTCAGCCGCGGGACACCTCCGCCGTGGTGCAGGTCGTCTCCGGCTCGGCGCCCATTCAGCCGCGGCTGATCTCGGAGATGCGGAAGGTCTTCGACCTGCCCGTACGCGCACTGTGGGGCATGACCGAGAACGGCGCGGTCACCGTGACCCGGGACGGCGACCCGGAAGGCTGGGCGGCGCACAGCGACGGCCGGGCGGAGCCGTCGATGGAGGTGCGCATCGACGCCGGGCCGGGCGGGCCGGAGCCCGCCGTGGGCCGGCTGCTGGTCCGCGGCGCCTCGCAGTGCCTGGGCTATCTGGGCCAGCGCGAGGTGTACGAAGCGTGCCTGGACGCCGACGGCTGGTTCGACACCGGCGACCTGGCGCGCCACGACGGCCGCGGCGGTATCCGCATCACCGGCCGCCGGGTGGACCAGATCAACCGCGCCAACGGCCAGAAGATCGCCACACTGGAGGTCGAGTCCGTCCTCACCCGGCACCCGAACATCAGGGAGGTCGCACTCGTCGGCTACCCCGATCCTCAGCTGCCCACCGCGGAGCTGGTGTGCGCGGTGGTGGTGGCGGACGGCGAACCGCCGACGCTGGAGTCGGTGCACGCGCACCTGGCGGCCGAGAAGATGGCCCGGGTGCTGTGGCCGGACCGGGTGCAGTTCGTCTGGGAGCTGCCGAAGAACTCGCTGGGCAAGGTGCTGCGCCATCCGCTGCGCGAGCGGCTCGAGATCGAGTACGCCGCCCGCCGATGACGGCGTCGCCGGGCTCCCCGCCCCCCTGGGGGTCCTCTCTTCCGCCGGGCTCCGCGGAGCCCGGCGGCGCCCCCGCGTCCCACGCGGCGCGCAGGCGGCGCTCCGTCGCGCTCCTGGTGATCTCCACGGCGCAGTTGATGTTCCTGCTCGACGCGACCATCGTCAACGTCGCGCTGCCCAGCATGCAGCGCTCGCTCGATCTGTCGGGCTCCGACCTGGAGTGGGTCGTCGCGTCGTACTCGATCGCCTTCGGCGGGCTGCTGATGCTGGGCGGCCGATGCGGCGACATCCTGGGCAGGCGGCAGGTGTTCACCGCCGGCATCGCGCTGTTCACCGTCGCCTCGCTGCTCGGCGGCATGGCCTGGGAGCCCTGGCTGCTGGTGGTGTGCAGGACGGCGCAGGGCGTGGGCGCGGCGGCGGCGTCGCCGGCCGCGCTCTCGCTGATTGCGGTGACGTTCCCCGAGGGGCCGGAGCGCAATCGGGCGGTGGGCTGGTACACGGCGGTGGCCACGGCGGGCGGCGGCGTCGGCATCATGGCCGGCGGGCTGATCACGTCGTATCTCTCCTGGCGCTGGGTGCTGTTCGTCAACGTCCCGATCGGGGTGGCGATCCTCGCCGTGGGCCGGCGGGTGCTGAAGGAGACGGAGCGGCGGCGCGGCGCGTTCGACGCGGTGGGCGCCGTCACCGGGACGCTGGCGGCGCTGCTGCTGGTCTACGGGCTGATCGACGGCGCCGCGGACGGCGGCAACTGGAGCTCTCCCGCGGTCGTCGGCGCGCTGGTGCTCGCGGCGGTGCTGCTGCCGGTCTTCGTGCTGGTGGAGAAGCGGAGCAAGCAGCCGCTGGTGCCGCTGCGGCTGTTCGCAGGCCGCACCAGGCCGGGTACGTACGCGGTGTTCGCGCTCACCAGCACCGCGATGTTCGGCATCTTCTTCTTCCTCACGCTCTTCCTGCAGCGGGTGTGGGACTACTCGCCGCTGCAGACGGCGTTCGTGTACATCCCGCTGACCGGGCTGCTGGTGCTGGGCGCCAAGGTCAGCTCGCGCCTCGTGGCGGTGGCCGGCACGAGGCCGCTGGTGTGCGGCGGGCTGCTGGTCGCGACGGTCGGCATGCTGTGGCTGTCGCGGATCGGCGACTCCGCCGGGTACACCACCGGGATGCTTCTTCCCACGGTGCTGACGTATGCGGGTCTCGGTGTGGTCAGCGTGCCGCTGACGATCGCCGCGCTCGCCGACGTACCGGACGAGGACTCGGGCGCCGCCTCCGGCCTGTTCAACATGTCCCGGCAGATCGGCGGCGCCACCGGCCTGGCCGTGCTCGGCACGGTGGTGTGGGCGACGGTCGAGGCGCAGGGCCGCGCGGACGCGGAGGCCGCGCTGTCCGAGGGCGTCGGCCGCGGGTTCCTCGTGGCGGCGGGCGTCACGGCGCTCGCCCTGCTTCTCGCGCTGCTGACCGTGCCGGGGAGGGCCGAGCCGGGACCGCCGGCGGACGTGCGCACCGCGGCGGGCGGTACGGACGGACCGAAGACGACGGACACGCCGGCGGCCGGAACCGCCGGTCCGGCGGAGCCGGCGGCGCCCGGTCCCGCGGGACCGGCGGAGCCGGGAAGGACGGGCGACGGTGGCTGACGTCCTTGTCATCGGGGGAGGCATAGCGGGTGCCGCGGCGGGATGGTTCCTCGCCAGGCAGCGCGGCGGCAGCCGGGTGACCCTGCTGGAGGCGGAGCGCGCACCGGGGATGCACGCGACCGGGCGCTCCGCGGCGCTGTTCAGCGAGTACTTCGGCAACGCGGCGGTGCGGGCGCTCACCGGGCACAGCCGAGCCTTCTACGCGGCGCCGCCCGCGGGCTTCGCCGCCGCCGCGCTGCTCGCGCCGCGCGGCGTGCTCGCCCTCGGCACCCCGGAGACCGCCGCCGCCTTCGAGGCGGCGAAGGCCGCGGGGGCCGGCGCGCCGCAGCCCGCGGTGGAGCTGACCGCCGCGGCGGCGCTGGCGCTCTGCCCCCTGCTCCGCCCCGGCGCCTTCGACCGGGCGCTGCACAAACCGGGCGCCTGCGACATCGACGTGGACGCCGCGCACCAGGGCTTCCTGCGCGGGCTGCGTGCCGCCGGCGGCACGGTGGTGACCGGTGCACGGGTCACAGGGCTCTGCCGCCGCGGCGGCCGGTGGCACGCCGCCACCTCCGCCGGCGGTTTCTCCGCGCCGCTCGTCGTCAACGCCGCCGGCGCGTGGGCGGACGACGTTGCACACCTGGCCGGCGTGGCGCCGGCCGGGCTCGTCGCGTACCGCCGCACCGCCGCCCTCGCATCGGTACCGGACGGCCACGACGTCACCGGCTGGCCGATGGTCACCGACGTCGCCGACACCTTCTACGCCCGCCCCGAGCCCGGCGGCCTGCTGCTCTCCCCTGCCGACGCGACGCCGATGGCGCCGGGTCGAGCGCGGCACGACGATACCGACGTGGCGCTGGCCATCGCGCGGTTCGAGGCGATGGTCGCACTCCCGCTGCGGCACGTCACGCACGCCTGGGCGGGGCTGCGCACCGCCGCGCCCGACGATACCCCTGTGATCGGGCCCGACCCGGACGCGCCGGGGTTCTGCTGGCTCGCCGGACTCGGCGGCTACGGCATCCAGACAGCCCCCGCGGCCGGCGCACTGCTCGCCGCCCTCACCGCGGGGGACGCACCACCCATCGCACTGCGTTCGCTCGCCACAGACGTCACCCCCGTCCGCACCCGCACGGCACCTCTCTGACCTCAACCCCCTTCCGGGAGAGAGAGTTCGCTGGACATGTCGGATACGATCTGGCACCTCGCCGGTGGCCGGGCCGACCACGGCCCGTACCGTCCGGTGACCGCCCTCATCGAACAGCAGCGTGCCCGCACGCCGGACCGCCCCGCCGTCACCTACCGCGGCACGACCGAGACCACGCTCACCTACGCGGAGTTCGACGCGCTCGCCAATGGCCTGGCCGCCGAACTGGCCGAGGCGGGCGTGCGCGCCGGAGACATCGTGCCCGTCGTCCTCGGCAACAGTCTCGAACTGCCGCTGTGCATGGTGGCCCTGATGAAGCTCGGCGCCGCCTTCACGCTCTGCGACCCGGCCTGGCCCGAGGAGCGGCTGCGCGCCGTGCTCGTGCACCCCGCCCCGCGGCTGGTGCTCACCGCGACCGCCGCCGTCGTGGAGCACGGCGCGCACGTGGTCGCCGCGCACCGCATCCGTCCGCGCGGACGCGGGCCCGACGTGCCGGCGCCGGGCGCGGACGCGGTGGCGTACGGGGTGTTCACCTCGGGCAGCACCGGTGCGCCGAAGTGCGCGCTGAACCTGCACCGCGGGCTGGCCAACCGGCTGCGCTTCATGACCCGCTGGTTCGCCGCCACCGGCGACGAGGTCGTCCTGCAGAACAGTCGGCACACCTTCGACTCGGCGATCTGGCAGTTGCTGTGGCCGCTGACGACCGGCGGTCGCACGATCGTCCCAGAGCAGGGCGAGTTCCTCGACCTGGAGCGGACGGTGGAGATCATCCACCGCTACCGCGTCACCGTCACGGACTTCGTGCCCGCGATCCTCGGCATGCTGCTGGCCCTGCTGGAGGCCGAGTCCGCGGCGGTGGCGAAGGTGGCGTCGCTGCGCCACCTCGTCGTGGGCGGCGAGGAGATCATCCCGCACGCCGTGCACCGGCTGCGCGACCTGGTTCCGGGGCTTGAGATCACCAACGGCTACGGCCCGTCCGAGACCGCGATCGGCATGGTCTTCCACCGCATCGCCGGCGACGAGGGCGACCGCATCCCGCTCGGCCGCCCCATCGACAACTGCTACGCGGTCGTCGCCGACGACACGCTCACACCGCTGCCCGCCGGCCGCACCGGGGAGATCCTCGTCGGCGGCGATTGCGTGGGCGCCGGCTACCTCGGCGACCCGGAGCGCACCGGGCAGGTTTTCGTGCCGAACCCGTACCCCCAGATCCCCGGCCCGCGGCTGTACCGCACCGGCGACCTCGGCTGGTTCGACGAGGCGGGCCTGCTGCGCTTCACCGGCCGCCGCGACCGGCAGGCGAAGGTGGACGGGGTGCGCATCGAGCTGGCCGAGATCGAGACGGCGGCCGAGGGGTGCGCCGGAGTGATCCAGGCCAAGGCGCTGACCGTGCGGCGGGGCGGCCGCAACAAGCTGGTGGTGGCTGCCGCCGCCGAGGAGGGCACCGCGCCGGCGGCGCTCCGCGCGCACCTGACGTCGGTGCTGCCGCGCATCCACCTGCCGCAGCACTGCTTCGTCCTGGAGTCGCTCCCGCTGACCGACAACGGGAAGGTCGACCTGGAGGCGCTGCGCCGGATCGTGGCGGAGAAGCTGGAGGCCGGCGTCCGGTCCGCCGCCCGCGACGGCGACCCGCCGGCGGAGCGCGTCGCGGACATCGTGCGCGGCGTCCTCGGGCTGCCGGACTTCGGCGTGGACGACGACTTCCTCGCCCGCGGCGGCGACTCGCTGAGCGCGCTCGGCGCCACCATCGCCGTGCGCGACGCGCTCGGCGTGCCGGTGACCGTCTCCGATCTCTACACCCACCGCACCCCCGCCGCGCTCGTCGTCGCCGTCCTGCGCCGGCCGGCGCAGGACGGCGACGACGGCGCGCAGGAGGAGTCGGCGCTGATGGAGCGCGACGCGCTGCCGCCGGCGGACCTGGCGCACGCGGCGGCCCGCGCCGCCGGTGCCGCCGTGGTGCTGCCGCCGCGTACTGTGCTGGTCACCGGGGCCACCGGCTTCGTCGGCTCCCGGGCGGTGCACCGGTTGCTCGACGGCACACAAGGCCGGGTGGTGTGCCTGGTGCGCGCCCGCGACGACGCTCAGGCCAGGAGCCGGATGGTGGCCGCGCTGCGCGCCCAAGGGCTGTGGGAGGAGTCGCTGGGGCAGCGGCTGGACGCCCGCGCCGGCGACCTCGCCCTGCCCCGCTTCGGCTGGCCGGCGCGGCGGTGGGAACGGTACGCGGCGGAGTGCGACGCGGTGCTGCACGCCGGCGCGCTGGTCAACTTTCTGCTCGGCTACCGGGACCACCGCGCCGCCAACGTCACGGGGACCGCCCACGCGCTGCGCTTCGCGCTCTTCGGCCGGCCGAAGCCGCTGCACCACGTGTCCACCCTCGGGGCGCTCGACCGGCATGCGCTGCACGCCGGCGCACCGCTCGGCGAGGACACCGACCCGCGGCGGGTGACGGTCCCGGCCAGCGGCTACAGCCGCTCCAAGCTGGTGGCGGAGAAACTGCTGCTGCGGGCGCGCGAGCTGGGCGCGCCGGTCACGATCTACCGGCTCGGCGAGATCATGCCGGCCGCGGACAACGGCGTGCCCAACCCGCGGGCGCTCACGCACCTGTTACTGTCCGCCTTCCACGAGGCCGGGGTACGGCCCGCGGTGCCGATGCGCACCGACTACACGCCGGTCGACGAGACGGCCGCCCGGCTCGCGGCGGGGCTGGCCGAGGGACCGGCCGGTGCGGACTACCACGTCTTCCGAACGGAGAGCGTCGACCTGGCGGCCGTCGGCCTGTCCCCGGCCGGCGCGGCGGACGCGGCGGACGGCGGGGCGCGCCCGCTGCCGCCGCGGGAGTTCATGGCCACGCTCGCCGCGGCGGCCGAGGCCGACGAGCGGTCGGCCTCCGCCCTGCTGCACGCCGTGCTGACCTCCCTCCCGGCCACCGGGGCGGACGGAGTACCGGACTTCGCCGGGCTGTTCGTCGACAACCCGCGGCTGTTCACCAGGGCCGGGTGCGCGGCGCTGGACGAACGCCACGGGCTGCGTGACGGCCCACTCGACAAGGCGTTCGCCGCCTACCGCGCCACGCTCACCGGCTGACCGCGAGAGCGGCCCGGCCGGCGCGGCGGCCGGGCCGGAGGTACCACAGGCAACCCGACGGAACCGAACGGAACTGCGATGGAAGGGAACTCGTGCGGAATCGGACCATGGGCCGGCTCGGCTGGCAGGTCAGCGAGATCGGCTACGGAATGTGGGGCATCGGCGGCGGCCCCGGCGGCTTCACCGGCTGGGACTACGACGTCGCGCCCGACTGCCTGGACCTGGCGGTGGAGCTGGGCTGCACCTTCTTCGACACCGCCTGGGTCTACGGCAGGGGAGTCAGCGAGCAGTTGCTCGCGGCGCTGCTGAAGCGCCACCCCGAGCGGCGGCTCTACACCGCGACGAAGGTGCCGCCGCGCAACCGCGAGTGGCCGCCCGGCAAGGACGACACGCTCGACGACGTCTTCCCGCCCGACCACGTGCGCGAGTACGTGCACCGCAGCCTGGAGAACCTCGGCACCGACAGCATCGACCTGCTGCAGTTCCACGTGTGGGAGGACAGTTGGGCCGGCGACGAACGCTGGCAGCGGGTCGTCGCCGACCTCAAGGCGGAGGGCGTGATCGAGGGCTTCGGCATCAGCGTCAACCGCTGGGAGCCGGAGAACTGCATGCGGGCACTCGACACCGGCCTCATCGACGTCGTCCAGGTGATCTACAACATCTTCGACCAGGCGCCGGAGGACGAGCTGTTCGAACGCGCGCAGCGCGACGGCATCGGCATCATCGCCCGCGTCCCGTTCGACGAGGGCGGGCTGACCGGCACGCTCACCCGCCAGACGGCGTTCCCCGAAGACGACTGGCGCGCGGTCTACTTCGGCCCGGACAACCTCGGCCCCACCGTCGACCGGGCGGAGGCGCTGAAGAAGGTGCTCCCCGAGGGGATGACGCTGCCCGAACTCGCGCTGCGCTTCATCCTCCACCACCCGGCCGTGAGCACGGTCATTCCCGGCATGCGCAAACCCGCTCACGTACGCGCCAACGTCGCGGTCTCCGACGCCCCGCCGCTCGACGCCGGGCTGCTGGCCGAGCTGCGCCGGCACCGGTGGGACCGGCGGCCCACGGCCTGGTCGATGTGAGCGGGGGCGACGGCGCGGGGGCGCGGGCGGGCGTCATCGCCCTGTGGGCGCACCCGCGCTCGGTGTCGACGGCGTTTTTGCGCATGATGGCCGAGCGCGGCGACGTCACCGTGGTGCATGAGCCGCTGGTGCTGCTCACAGATCACGGCGAGGTGGCGCTGCCGGGCCCCGGCGGCGGCACGACGACCGTGCGGTCGTACGCGGAGCTGCTCGCGCACCTGGCCGAGCTGGGCGCGGCGGGCCCGGTGTTCTTCAAGGACACGCTGGAGTACCGCTACGACCACCTCTTCGCGCACCCCGGGTCGATCGCCGGCTTCCGGCACACCTTCATCGTCCGCGAGCCCGCGGCGACCATTGCCTCGCACCACGCCGTCAAGCCGGAGTTCGCCTGCCGCGAGGTCGGCTACGAGCACCAGTGGGCGCTGTTCGAGCTGGCGTGGAAGACCACCGGCGTCCGGCCCGTGGTCGTCGCCGCGGAGCGGCTGCTCGCCGACCCGGCCGGCACGGTCGCCGCGTACTGCGCGGCGGTCGGCCTGCCCTTCCTGCCCGCCGCACTGACCTGGGCCCCGGGTGAGCTGCCCCAGTGGCGGCAGAACCGGCGCTGGCACCTGGACGCCAGCGCCAGCTCCGGCTTCACCGCCCCGCGCTCCCGGCACCGGGTCGCCGTCGAGGACGACCCGCGGCTGCGCGCGTACTACGACCATCATCTCCCCTACTACCAGCGGCTCGTCGAACACGCCCTCTGAAACCCCGGCACAGGAGGAGAGACATGCCCGCGACGGAGATCCGCACCGCCACTCCCGGTGAGCAGTTCGCCCACGCCTTCCGCACCGACCCGGCGTCGGCGGAGGTCCGCTTCGACTTCACGCTCAGCGACGCCTTCCAGCCGACCGCGGACCGCCCCCGGCTGACGGTGCGCAACCTCTTCCGCAAACAGCGCGTCGACACCGGCGCGCTCGTTTCCTGGTTCGAGTCCCGGCCCGGCGGGTCCGCGCCCCGCACGGCGGGCGAGCGGCTACGGGAGGCGGACTTCCGCTTCGCCACGGCGGCGTACGGCGTCGCGCCCATCGCTGGCTGGGTGCAGATACCCGACCGGCTCGCGGACGAGCCGGAGGCGCTGGCGTCGTTCGTCGACCGCCGCCTGATGGTGCGGCTCGGCACCGCGGAGAACCGCGCGCTCACCGTCGACCTGCTGCGCCACCCCGACCTGGCGCCGCTGCCGTACTCCGGCTCGTACGCGCAGGGGGTGCTGGCCGCCTTCGACGAGATCGAGCAGACCGGCGGCACCGGGCACGCAATGATCGTCAACCCCCGGGACTACTACGGCGAGCTGGTCGGCTCCGGCAGCCTGCTGACCGACCTGGCCCGGGAGAAGGTCATGATCTGCCGCAACCGGCACGTGGCGCCCGGCCACGCGATCGTCGGTGACTTCGCGATGGCGGCGCGGCTGCTGGAGGCCGGCCACTCCTTGATCAAGGTGGCGGAGCCGCCGCCCGGGACCTTCGCGGCGCCCGGCACCGCCGTGTGCGCCGAGGTCTACGAGGGCGTGGCCCTGCAGTTGCCGACGCACTTCTACCACGTGGTCCCGGGCGGGGCACATGACTGAACAGCGGTGGACACGCACCTTCGCCGGCCTGATCGCCGCGCTGCTCTGCACGTTCACCGCCGTCGGCATGGTGATCCCGATCATCCCCAAGCTGGTCACCGCCGAGCTGGACGGCTCGGCGTTCGAGGTGGGCGTCACCTTCACCGTCTCCGGCGTGGTGGCGCTGCTGGTGCGCCCGTACGCGGGGCAACTCGCGCAGCGCACCGGCTGCCGCCGGGTGATGCTGTGCGGCGCGGTGCTCATCGTGGCCACCGCCGGCCTGTACGCGCTGCCGTTCGGCCTGCCCGGCCTGTACGCGGCGCGGGTGCTGCTGGGCGTCGGCGAGGCGATGCTCTTCATGGCCGGGTCGCTGTGGACGGTGTCGCTGGCCCCGCAGGACCGGCGGGCGCAGATCGTCGGCTTCTACGGGCTGGCCATGTGGAGCGGCTTCGCCCTCGGCCCCGTGCTCGGCGAGCTGGTGCACCGGGCGGGATCGTTCGGCGCGGTGTGGGCCACGGCCGCGGCGCTGCCGGCCGTCGCGTTCTGCGTGATCTTCGCGCTCACCGACCGGGTGGAGCGGGGCGCCGCGGTCTCCCGCAAGCTGCTGCCGCGCTCGGCCGTGCTGCCGGGGGTGTCGCTGGCGTGCGGCTCCTTCGGCTACGCGATGGTGGCGGGCTTCGCGGCGCTGGCGATGACGCACCGCGGCGTGGCCCACGGGTCCGTCGTCGTCAGCGCGTTCGGCGTCGCGTATGTGACGGTGCGGGTGGTGGCGGGCCGGATCCCCGACCGGGTCGGCGCGCTGCCGGTGGTGGTGTTCTCCGCGTCGGTAGAGGCGCTGGGCATGGTGCTGATCGCGTTCGCGTCCGACCTGTGGCTGGCCACGCTCGGCGCGCTGATCGCCGGCGGCGGCTTCACGCTGCTCTATCCCGCGCTCGCGCTCATCACCATCGACGCCGCGCCGGAGTCCGAACGCGGCGCCGCGCTGGGCGCCGTGACGTCGTTCTTCGACGTGGCCATCGGCCTGTCCGGGCTGATCGGCGGCGTGCTCGCGGAGGTCAGCTACACGCTGACGTTCCTGATCGCGGCCGGTGCCGTGCTGGGCTCGCTGTACGCGGGCACGGCCGCGGCCCGGGCCGCGGCGGCCCGGGGCCCGGCGGCGGCCTGAGCCGCCGGGCCGCGGCCCGCAGCGATCCGCAGCGCCGCGCTACCGGGGCCAGCCGGCAGACGGGGCGTCGGAGCCCTCGCCCTCGTACCGCTCCGCGCAGCGCTTCTTCACCTCGCGCTCCACCAGCTTCCGGGCCGCGGCGTCGCCGTTGTTCCGCCGCTCCTCCCTGGCCTGCTCGACGACATCGAGCAGGATCGTGTTCTGCCCGTCGGACAGGCCCTTCTGCTGGTAGTCCGACTGGCTGCCGCCGCCGGGTTTGAGCTGGTCGTGAGCCCAGTAGGTGATCAGCCGCACGCATACGGCCTCGTGGGAGGTCGCGCTCGGGGCCGGGGCGGCGGACGAGGAGGACGGCTCCTCACTCCGGCCACTCCGGTCGGCGGCGTCGTCCGAGCCACCGCACGCGGTCAGCGCGGCGGCGAGCAGCGCGGCCGGTACGAGTAACGATCGTGTTCGCGTCATCGCCATGACCATGACCGTGACCGTACGCGAACGAGGCCGCCGTCGGCAGCGTAAAAGCCCGTCCGGGCGCATCCGACCGAACGGCTCCGCCCGCGACGCCACCGCCGCCTTCCCGACGACCGGGTCATCGCCCGCCCGCGGGCCGGCCCTGCGGGCTCGCGGTGAGGGCAAGGAAGCGGTCGACGGCGGCGTTGATCCGTGGGCCTGCGGCAATCCGGTAGACCAGTCCGAGGGCATCTCGTGCTTGCAGAAGCCGGCCCGCCGGACGCCGCGAATGTAGTCGCAACCTGCGCGGACTTCCTCATC
The DNA here is from genome assembly GCF_039871555.1 of Streptomyces sp. B5E4. NCBI lineage: Bacteria > Bacillati > Actinomycetota > Actinomycetes > Kitasatosporales > Streptomycetaceae > Streptomyces > Streptomyces sp. B5E4. The sequence continues at coordinate 163,031 of NZ_JBDPMI010000009.1, read as the reverse complement.
AGCGCCGCCGTTCTTCCACCGGCACGGCGTAGACCGGATCGAGCGGATTCCGACTGACAACTCCTGGGCCACTGCAAGGGCCTGGGCCTGGAAGAAGGTCCTGGCCAGCCTCAGCGCAACCGGGACACTCGTCCGCCCCTACCGGCCAGAGACCAACGGCAAGGTCGAAGCCTTCAGACCGCACCTGTCCAGCGTGGGCAACCACGAGCTGTTCCGCACCTGCGCGCCCCTCATTCCGCGCGAGGGGATGACGAGGACGCCGTGGCCCAGGCCACCAGCGTCATCCTTGAGCGTGCTGGCGCATCGAGCGGCTACCGGGCAGATCGATGAACTGAATCAGCGCCCGACCTGGCATGCCGAGCGCAAACGCCCGCAGCTGCTGGAGTTCAGACCTTGATGACGGTGGCGCGCGTGCCGCACAGGGGGATGAGGTCCTCGGTATCGGAAGTGAGGACTGTGACAGGAGCGGGAGCGGCGAGTGCGGTGGCGCTGAGCATGGCGTCGATGGCGTGCTTGTGGCCGTGCAGTCCGGCGTCGGCCAGGAGGGCGGTGGCGTGGCGGGCGATCGGCTCGGTGACCGGCTCGATGACGAGCCGGGACAGCGTCCATTCCAGGGCCGGGCGGTTGATGCGGGGGTGCATCACTTCGACGAGGGTGGCTGCGGAGGTGATGACGCGGAGGTCGTCGGTGCGTGCGAGGGCGAGCCAGGTGGTGACGGCGCGGTCGCGCAGGACGGCCTTGGCCAGGCCCTCGCTGTCGAGGACCAGTGTGCCGCCGGGTACGGCGGGGGAGCGGGTCACGCGGCGTCCGCTCCGCCGGGCGTCTGCCCGGCCTGATCGCGGCGGGCCTGGTGCATCTGGTCACGCAGGGCCTGGATCTCCTCGTCGGTGATGGGGCCGTGCTCAGCCTCGGCGACGGCGATGAGTTCGTTGAGGTTGTCTCGTTCGACCTGCCTGGCGACGGCGCTCGCGACGTATGCGGACAGGCCGGAGGGGCCGCTACGGGCTTTGGCGGCTTCCGCGATGTCGCGGGGCATGGTGATCGAGTACTTCGAAGTAGGCTCACCCATGCTACCTATCCTACCCCTCATCCTCTCGCGGACCTTGGCGGGAACTCTCGTGGGCGGCCCCCGTCCGCGGGTCAGCGGTCTTGGCGGGGCAGTTCTGCGCTGCAGGTGGCGCGTCCGTGGGGGCCGGTGGCGGTGGAGCGTTGGGTGTGGTTGCCGCGGATGGCGAGGGTGCAGGTGGCCTCGCTGCCGTCGTCGGGGAGGACGAGGGTGATCGTGGGGGTTTGGCCGAGGGGGACGCGTACGGACTTGCGCCAGGGCAGGGCTGCTTCCTGGACCGTGGTGCCGGTGGTGCTTCGTGCGACGTAGGTGATCTGGGCGGTGCCCTGGCCATCGACGGTGTACGTCACCGGGGCCGTGGGCGCCGGGCGTTGCTCGGGTGGGGCGTCGTCGTCGCGGGTGAGGGTGTAGCCGAGGAGGGCGGCTGCGGCCAGCCCGGTGGCGGTGAGGGCGGCGGTGAGGGTTCGGCGGTGCCGCGGGAGAAATCCGGTTGGCGGGTGCGGGTTATCCGTTTCGGCTTCCGCGGTCGTCGCGGTAGGCATGGGTGAGGTTCCCTTCGCCTTCGGGCGCTGAATTCCTGGCAGGCCGAGAGTGTCACACGCCCGCCTGTCGGGGAAGCGAAGGGGCCTCTTCTCCTTTTCTGGCGAGAATTCACGGCGTGTGGGCGAGTCTCAGATTAGGGCAGGTCTCTGCTGCGGGAACAGGTCACTGTGGTGCGTTGACCAGGGCAGTTGATGGATCCACTGCGTGTGCACGGTGCTACTACACGTTGTCGGGCAGGTGTATTTGGGTCGCTTTGAGTGTGTATCGCCGATTGCTTGACAGGTACATCGCGATCCGTTGAAGATCGGGCGGCTACCCCCCGTGCATTGCGTGCGTTGTGCTGGCCGGGCATCTGCTCGTCCGGTTATTCGGCGTGCCGTTTTCCGTGTGTATTCGCGTGCGGGAAATGGCGTGAAGGGGTGCGGAATGAGGGCTCGGCTGGGGCGGTTCGTTTCGTCGGTGGTGGCGGCTGCGTTTTTGGTGACGCTGTTGCCGCAGCCGGCTTTTGCGGCGGGTTCCACGCCCGGGGCCGGCGGTGTCGTCGACACCGTCAGGGACTGGTTCAGCGACGACGATCCGGATGGCGACGAGCCGCCGTCGAGCGACAGCCGGAACCCTGCGAGCCGGGAGAAGCTGCCTGCGGGCAAGGCTGAGCCGGTGGCGAAGCGGGTGAAGGAGCTGACCGGCCGCCGTACGCCGGAGGCGCGGTTCTGGCGGATGTCGGACGGCGGGGTCGAGGCGGAGCTGGCTGCCGCACCCACGTCGTACGAGACCCGTGGCGGGGCGTGGAAGCCGATCGACACCGCGGTGACGGAGTCGGACGCCAGGGGTTACGCGTATGCCAATACCACCAACCTGGCCCGCAGTTACTTCGGTGACTCGGCCGAGCGGCTGCTGAAGGTCGAGGCGGAGCTGGGGCAGTCCGTGACGTTCGGGCTGAAGGACGCGAGCGGTGGGCTGAAGCCGCGGGCCGAGAGCGGCACGGTCACCTACCCCGACGCCGTGAACGGTGCGGACATCTCGTACCGGGTGGGGGCGGGGGAGGTGAAGGAGGACATCGTCCTGGACGAGCCGCCTGAGGGGCCGGCGTCGTTCGCCTTCACCATGGACGTCACCGACGGTCTGACGCCGAAGGCCCGTAGGGACGGTTCGGTCGCGTTCTTCCATGAGATGAGCAGGGATCCGGTGCTGGTGATCCCGGCGCCGTTCATGACGGATGCGGCCAAGGACGCCTCCTCCCCCTACGGGAGGGCGTGGAGTCCGAAGGTCACGCAGGAGCTGAGCCGGGACGGGAAGCGGTGGCTGCTGACGCTGACGCCGGATGCGGGCTGGCTGGCCGCGAAGGAGCGGCAGTACCCGGTGAAGGTCGACCCGACCATCACGATCGCGCCGTCGCCGTCCCAGTCTCAGGACGTGATGGTGCTCTCCGATGAGCCTGGAGTGAACTTCGCCCCGGCGTGGAATCTGTCGGTGGGCACCACGGAAGCCGGTGTGGCCCGTTCGCTGATCAAGTTCCCGTTGAACGAGATCCCTGCGGGTGTGACGGTGGATTCCGCGCGGCTGAGTCTGTACTACGACCAGACGCACACCACCGGCGGCAAGAAAGTGAAGATCGAGGCGCACGAGGCCACCGGACCGTGGGACGAGACGACCGCCACCTGGGACAGCACCAAGAACCTGCTGGGCGATCTGTCGGGTACGAAGCTGCAGCTCGATGACGGCGGCTCGGGCACGGCCGCGGTCGGCGACTGGACCCGGGTGGCGGGGGCGGGGATCGAGTCGGACTACCGCTACAACCAGAACTCGGCCACGGGCGAGTCGTACACCTGGCAGCCGGAGGTGCCCGAGACCGCCACCTACCTCACGGACGTGTACATCCCGGGAGTCGCGGACGCGGCCCCGGCGGCGCCGTACGAGATCAAGCACCGGGACGGGAAGTCGAGCTTCACCGTGGACCAGCGCGGGACGTCCGGCCGGTGGGTGGACCTGGGCACGGAGGAGCTGAGCTACGCCAAGGGCACCGCGAACACGATCAAGCTGGGCGACACCGGGGACGCGTCGAGTAAGAACGTCGCGGACGCGGTGCGGTTGGTCAACCGGGCGGAGCTGTGGAAGGACGTCGGCGAGTACAACCAGTGGCACAACTTCCCGGTGAAGAACTCGGTGCAGGAGTGGGTGAACGGCACCCTGCCCAACAACGGCTTCGTACTCAAGGCATACGACGAAGCCCCCAGGGGCGAGGACGCGCGCGGCGGGCCGCGGTACGAGGCCGGCGACGGCGCCTACGGCGGCGAGACGTCCACCATCCCCCGGCTCACGGTCTCCTACGGCCGCATCGGCACCGCACTCGACTCCCCGACGGTCGTGCACGGCACCGGTCCGGAGCTGCACTGGAAGCCGTACACCAACACCACCACCGATGCGGGGGCGGACTTCGTCGAGTACCAGATCCACCGCTCCACCCAGCAGGCGTTCACCCCCTCCGCGGCCACACTGATCGCCCCGATCGGTGAGCGGACCGCCGACAATTTCACCGATACGACCGCGACGCCGTCGCCGGATCCGGGTCCGGAGATCGGGAAGTCGTACTACTACCAGATCGCGGTCAAGACGGCAGACGGTGACCTGCTGGGCTCGCCCACGCGGATCGTGGGCATCCCCAAAGCGGGCCGGACGATGAAACTCATCCAGGGCTCCGCCAACGCGGCGGTGGCGGATACGACGCTCTCCTCGGCGCAGCCGAACACCAACCAGGACACCATCAACTCCTGGAACGTGGGTCAGAACTGGCTGTCCGTGGGCAACAACTCCGACACCTACGGCACCACCCGCGCCGCACTGGACTTCGACACCTCCACCATCCCCGCCACCGCGACCGTCCTCGAAGCCCAACTGCAGATGTGGGGCACCGAAACCACCCGCGATGAGGGATCGACCGGCGCGGTCTACGAGCTGCGGCCGTTGCTGAAGGGCTTCGGTGAGGCCGGCGCCACGTGGAACAACAACACCTCCACCGGAACGTGGGCCACCCCGGGCGGCGATTACGGTTCGACGGTCTCCGACACCGTGCCGCAGTTCGAGGAGGAAGTCGGCCGGCACTGGTGGGATGCCACGTCGATGACCCAGGGCTGGGTGGAGACGCCGGAGTCCAACAAGGGCGCGATGGTCAAGCTCGCCGACGAGTCCGCCACCGGGCCGCAGGAGCGGTCGCTGTGGCTGTCCAGCGAGGGCACCGACCAGCAACTCGGCCCGCTGATGCGCGTCATCTACGTCGACGCGACCGCTGAGTCGACGTACTACGCGCCAGGTACGCCGCAGCGGATGACGCCGAACTCGACGTACAACGTCGAGGTCACGTTCACCAACACGACCGACTTCACCCTGAACGCCAACCCGGGCACCTGGGGTCTGTCGTACCGGTGGACGCTGCCCGACGGCAGCACCCCGCCGGGTCTGGGGCAGCCGGTCGTCACCGGCCTGCCGGCCAGCATCCCGCCAGGCACGGAAAAGACTGTCATCGCGCAGGTGAAGACGCCGATCAACTCCGATTCGGGCAACAAGCGCACCGACTATCAGCTGACCTGGGACGTGTACCGCGGTGACGTGAACAGGTGGCTGTCGGACCAGGAGGGCATCCCCGGCCTCACCCAGCGCGTGGCCGTCGAGGACCCCACGTCCGACGAGCTCGGCCTGGAGAAGTTCTACTCCTACACCGGCACACCCACCGGCGCCGGCTCGACGGTGATGAACAACACCGCCGCCGGTAACGCGGTGTGGTCCTACGACGCCTTCACCAACCCCGGCCGCGGCCTGAACACCTTCTTCCGCGTCGCCTACAACTCCCTCGACACCTCGGACACCATCACCGGTCACGGCTGGTCCGCCCAGGCCGCCGGCCCACTACGCCTGGGCGCCCCGCTGGACTTCCACCCCAACCCGCGCCCCACGGAGGTCCGCTGGCCGGACGGCGACGGCACCACCCACGTCTTCCGCAAGCAGGAAGACGGCACCTTCAAAGCCCCCGCGGGTGTCCACTACAGGCTCGAACCCAAACAGGACGTGGACTGCACCCCGGCGAAGGACCCGATACCGGACGCCTGGACGGCGACCCGCCCGGACGGCACCCGGTTCTACTTCGGCTGCGACGGCTACCTGACCTCGGTCGTCGACCCCAACGGGAACACGCAGACGTACACGTACACCGAGCGCAAGTCCAACAACAAGCCGGTGAAGTTCCTGGACTACATCACCGACCCCGCCGGCCGGAAGTCCCTTGAAATCGAGTACTACCAGAAGGGCGACGCGTCGTACGACTTCATCAACGACGCGGGCCAGCAGGAAACCGGTACGGGGAAGCTGAACAACTCCAAGATCTACGACCACATGAAGTCGGTCACCGACATCTCCGGCCGCACACTTGCCTTCTTCTACACCACCAAGGGCCTGCTGGGGCGCATGGTCGACGGGGCGGGCAGCGCGCAGCCCAAGGAATTGGACTTCACCTACGACGCCGACCAGGGCAACAAGAACGTCAAACTCACCGGCGTCCAGGACCCACGCCAGAACACCACGCGGCTCGAATACAATGCTCCCAGCGCCGGGGACGACCCCAAGTACCACTGGTGGACCAAGACCATCACCGACCGCCTGCAGAGCCCAACAGGCTTCGTCTATGCACCGAACGCCGGCAACGTCAAGTTCACCGATACCACGGTCACCGACGCCCAAAACAAGGCGACCGCTTATGTGACCGACGACTTCGGCCGACCGGTCAAGACCACCAACGCCAAGAACGAGACCACCGAACTGTCGTGGGACGCGGACAACAACGTCACCTACCTCCGCGATGCCAAGGGCGCCGAAACTGCCTACTGCTACGACCCCACTACCGGCTACCCCCGCTGGCAACGCGACGCCGAGCAGAACAAGGCCGCAGGTGGCGTCCCCGACCCGGCTGTCTGCACCGACGGCGCCACCCCGGATAACGCCAGTGTGTACGAGTACTCCTCCCGCGTCGGGGACAGCTACGTGAAGGACCTGTGGCACAAGACCTCGCCTGAGGGCCGCACCTGGACCTTCTCCTACGACGCGTACGGCAACCTGCTCACCGTCACCGACCCCAAGGGCACCGCCACCGCGGAAGCGGGCGACTACACCACCCGCTACACCTACGACGGCCACGGCCAGCTCCAGACGGCCACCGATCCGCGCAACAACACCACCACCAACGCCGACTTCACCCCCACCGGCTACCCACGGCTGATCACTGATCCGAAGGGCAACGGCACCGACTTCGTCTACGACGAACGCGGCCAGGTCCTCAAGGTCATCGACGCCCTGGACAAGACCACCACCCAGACCTACGACACCTACGGCCGTCCCGGCGAGAGCGTCGTACCCAAGACCGCGGGCGAGTTCATCACCACACCCGCCCCGGTCTACGACGCCAACGACAACATCACCCGCGCCACCGCCCCCAACGGCGCCATCTCCACCGCCGTCTACGACGAGGCAGACCAGGTCACCGCGGCCACTGCCCCGGACAACAACACCACCGGCCGGGAGACCCGCTACACCTACGACCGCGTCGGCAACCTTCTCACCACGACCGAGCCCAAGGGCGTCGCGACAGCGGACAACCCGGACGACTTCGTCACCACCAACACCTACGACGCGATCTACCAGCTCACCGATGTCGTCAACGCTGACGGCGACAAGCTCTCCTACCGCTACGACGAGGTCGGCAACGTCACCCACGTCATCGATCCCAAGAAGAACGCCACCCCCGACACCACCGACTTCACCACCAAGACCGACTACGACCGCAACCACCGCCCCTGGCGGGTGACCGACGCCGCAGGCGAAACCACCACCACCACCTACGACAAAGATTCCCTGGTTATCGCCACAACCGACCAGGCACAGAAGACCACCGAGACCGACTACGACGAACGCGGCCTGCCCATCGCCCAACGCGTCCCCTACGACACCGACGCAGGCACGGTGCGTACCACGAAGTTCACCTACGACCAGGCCGGCAACCGCACCGAGGTCGAAACCCCTCGCGGCGTCAACACCGCAACCGCCGGCGACTTCACCCACCGCACCACCTACGACGAGCTGAACCGCCCGGAGCGGCAGTACCAGCCCTACGACCCGAACGACGCCCGCTACAACAACCCGGACATCTACACCGAGACGATCTACGACGAGGTCGGACGGGTCAAGACGGTCTCGGCACCGCGGTCGGAGGGCCAGACGGTCCGTAACGAGACCACCTACGAGTACTTCGACAACGGCTGGATCCGCACCTCCACCGACCCGTGGGACATCGTCACCCGCTACGACTACAACGACCTCGGCCAGCAGAAGAGCCGACGACTGATCTCCGCAGGCGGCTCCTCCGAACGCCCGATGGACTGGGCCTACTACCCCGACGGGTCCCTGCAGACCAAGAAGGACTCCGGCGTCCCCGACGGCTCCGCCGTGGTCCTGGTCGACAACTCCGACACCCAGCACACCTCCACCTCCGGGTCCTGGAAGGCGTCGAAGTCCATTGCGCTCTCGGGCGAGCCGAAGGACACCGGGTTCAACCACCGCAGCCAGACATCAGGAACCGGGACGTTCACCTGGCAGACGATCATCCCCCGCGACGGCGAGTACACCGCCTACGCCAAGTACCCGGCCAAGTCGGACGCCGGCACCGCCACCTACCGCATCGACCACGCCGGCGGCCCCGCGACCAAGAAGATCGACCAGGCCGAGAACGCCAACCGCTGGGTGAAGCTCGGCACCTACCGCTACAAGCAGGGCACCAAGTCGATTTCGGTCTCCGGAACCGGCCAGGGAACCGTCAGCGCGGACGCCGTCAAGCTGGTCCGCTCGTACGATGCGGCAGCTGACGCTGAGGAGAAGGTCTTCGGCTACCGCTACGACCTCAACGGCAACCTGACCGACGTCGACGACACCTCGTCCGGCACGCGGATCGATGCCTACACAATGGCCTACACCGGGCTGAACCAGCTTGCGAAGGTCACCGAGAACCTGGCCGGCGAGGAGAAGAAGTCCACCGCCTTCACCTACGACGCCAACGGCCAACCGGAGACCTCCACCCACCCCGACCAGTGGGCCGGCTACACCTACAACGCACGCAACCTGATCGAGACCGTCAAGATCGCCGACACCACGTCGGAGACCGACCCGACCCGCAAGACCACCAGCTACACCTACACCCCCCGAGGCATGGTCGATGTCGAGACCAAAGCCAACGGCAACCTGCTCGACCACGACTACTACGCCAACGGCGCGCTCAAGACCACGCGCGAGACAAAGTCCGACGGCACCACGAATGTGGCTTCTCACAGCTACGACTGGGACGCAAACGGCAACAAGGCCAAAGACGTCTTCAGCCGCATGAACGCCGACACCGGCACGCTGGCCGACACCACCAGCACCTACACCTACGATCCCGCGGACCGCATCGCCAAGCTCGACAAGACGGGGCTAGGCGCTGGCACCGAAACCTACCGCCACGATGCCAACGCCAACGTCGTCGAGCAGACCGTCGACGGCGTGAACACCCGCTTCGACTACAACCTCAACCGGCTCCAGCAGGCCACCGCCACCGGCGATGGCTCCGGCGGCCTCACCGCGGCCTACACCTACGACCCCTACGGGCGCCTGGAGACGGTCACCGCCGACGGCAAGATCCTTGAGCAGAACACCTACGACGGCTTCGACCACATCGCCGAACACACCAAGCTCCAGGAAAACGGCACCACGGCGACCACGAAATACACCTACGACCCCCTGGACCGCACCACCTCCAAGACCATCGGCTCCGGCACCTCAAGCCCCAAGACGACCGACTTCACCTACCTCGGCATGTCGAAAGAGGTACTCGACGAACGGGTCGGATCCGAGATCACCAAGTCTTACCAGTACGGGCCGTGGGGACAACGCCTCTCGCAGATCACCCACAAACCCGACGGCACTCAACAACTCGGCGTCTACGGCTACAACAGCCACTCCGACGTCGAGACCGTCACCGGCGAGGACGGCAACACCACCGCCACCTACGGCTACACCGCCTACGGCACCAACAACGACGCCGAGTTCACCGGCACCGACAAGCCGGATCCGGCGAATCCCGACGAGGATGCCTACAACCCCTACCGGTTCAACGCCAAACGCTGGGACGCCTCCACCACCACCTACGACATGGGCTTCCGCAACTACAGCCCCGGCCTCAACCGATTCACAACCCGAGATATGTACAACGGCGCCTTGAAGGACATGGGTCTGACCATCGACGCCATGACCGGAAATCGCTACGCTTACGGTGGCGGCAACCCTATTAGTCAGGTAGAAATAGACGGGCATGGCACTGCTGAATGTATGAGTGGCGTGCTTACTGGATGTACCAATGGTGTGCCGGACAAGGATTCCGAATACCGTCCTGAGCGTGAGCGGCGAGGGCTTGAAACCGATCAACTGGTCGATCTCTGGGTCGCCGAACAGACCCCTGTGGCAATCCCGGAAGAATTCATGGATGACCTCGGCGTAAGGGATCGCACGCGCCTCATCCTGTATAATGCAAATTTCCAGGGAGCGCAGCAAACTCTATATCAGCTTGCCGAATACGGAGCCCGCGGCCAAGAGCTATTTGATTTGATTCAGGCTTCCGCGCGCATGTCGAAGATGATGTCGGAATCGAAAATTCCAATGATCCGGAAAGCTGGAGAGCGTGGCGTAAAATTCTTCGACAGCAACAAATTCGCCAAATGGGGATCCGAGGTGCCGGACACCAAATGGTTTGACCGCAGCGGAAAGACTCTCAGGGGGGTGGATCAAATAGCGGGCTTCATGGATGAAATTTTGGGTGGTGAAGACGCGCTGACCGCAGGCGGCAAAGCCGCGCTCAAGGGAGGGCTGACGGCAGGTGGGGCCTGGCTAGGAGGCGAGGCCGGCCTGGCCTGTGGGCCTCTGGCCGGGATCTGCGTACCGGCAGGCGCCATGCTCGGTGGCGCGCTAGGTTCGGAGGTTGGGAACAAGATCGACGAGGCACTCGAAGGGTTGGGCTTCTGGGACTGGACGGATGGCCTCACCGGTAACGACTGATTTGGAGTAGCCTCTCTCCATGTCGCGTGCAGTGAACTGTGTGCGATAGAGAATTCTGGGCCGGAGCTAGGCTGCAGAAAGCTGTACGCGACCTCTCGACTTGGTTGGTCGTCCGCAGTAAGGTGTAATCCCCTGGGTGCGCATCGCGCCCATGAGAATACGGAGTGAGGCGACAAGCGGGTGTTTGGGCGAGATGGGGCTGGCGATGAGCTCGGACAGTATACGAATGTTGCCGGGCTTCCGGTCGCTTCCGGTTCAACTCTCCCGGGTCCTGGTGTTCGCGGTCTAGCGGTTCTGATCGATTCCCTAGCAGCTGCGATTATCGTGGTCGGGCCACTTCTCGTACTGGAATCGATCCTAGGGAATGGTGACGCTGCAGTCATGGCGTGGCGCATCACTGCAATCCTTTGGTCGCTGATCTTCCTGTGCGTCTACTCGCCTTTTCAGACGTCTCACTTCGGGGGGACGCTCGGTAAGCGCGTGGTCCGCTTGCGGGTTGCGTCAGTCGATGGTGACGGCTCTCCGATAAGCTATAGACGCGCTCTGGGGCGCCATTTCCTGAACATCTTGGCAGTCGTCATTCCGGGACTAGTCGTGGTGCAGGTGAGCCTGCTCGTTCTCGACGCAAAGCGACGGGGACTTCACGATCGGGCTTTCGGCACCGTGGTACTTCCTAACGAGCCCGTGCGTGGTTAGCGATTACTGAGCTTCAAAGGGTGGTGTCATGGGTCGGACAATCTGGTCCCAGTCGATACTGACTCAGTATGGCCTCCTCTCTGTTCGTGACTTTGACACGGAAGACGAGCCGGAAGTGGAGGAATTTCTCCCAGGTCACGTGTACGTTGCGACGAGAACAGACACAGATGGTGAGGTCGCTATCGATGTGACAATCGGCGAACCAAAAGAGACGGACATCCGCACGGTGATCGAGGAAGTGATGACCTTCGAGTCGGGGATCCTGTGCATAACGGCACCCACCATTCCGGACGAAGAGACTGTTCGACTCCCTCGTCCGGGACGGTGGGCAGTAAAAATTTGCGTGCGAGGCGAGCCTCGCCCGGATTGGGTCGGAATTTACTTTTCGGAGAAAGAATGGAGAGAGGCCGGCGGTATATGAACGGACTGGGCTGCTCCGCTATTGATTACTGAGCTTGAAAGCGTGGTGTCGTGTGGGCTGACGTTTCGTGATCCCTGCGGTATGCCGGATGTGTGAGGTACGCGCAAGGCGGAGGGCTGAGCGACGAGCGGCGGGCCTTCGGCGAGAAGTTGCGGTCGGAGGCATCCGAGCGATTCCGGGTCGATGACGACAACGCTGCGATCGCTCGTGACCTGTGGGTCAGCGTGCGGTCGGTACAGCGCTGGCGGAGGTTCTGGGCGCAGGGCGGAGTGCGAGCCCTGGCGTCCAAGGGGCCGGCGTCGCTGCCGCTGCTGAGTGACGAGTTGTTCACCGTGCTGGAGGGTGAGCTGGCCAAGGGTGCGGTCGCGCACGGCTGGCCGGACCAGACCTGGACCCTGTCGCGGATCAAGACCCTGATCGGTCGCCGGTTCCACAAGAGCTACACCGTCCAGGTCGTGGCCGCGCTGCTCAAGGGGCACGGCTGGAGCTGCCAGGTCCCGGCCCGCCGCGAGGTGGAGCGCAACGAGGCGGCAGTCGCTGGCTGGGTGAAGGAGATCTGGCCACACGTGGAAGGACCGCGGCGGCGCTCGACGCCTGGCTGGTCTTCGAAGACGAAGCCGGATTCTCGATGACGCCGCCGACGACCCGCACCTGGTCGCGCCGCGGCCACACTCCCGTTGTCCGCGTGCGGGGCCGCTCCCGCCGCCGTTTATCGGTGGCCGCCCTGGTCTGCTACAAGCCCGGTCGGCGCCCCCGGCTGATCTACCGGCCCTGTCCAGACGCCCGGCCTGACGGGCGCAAAAGCTTCTCCTGGAAGGACTACCGCGACCTGATCCAGACCGCCCACCACCAACTCGGCGGCCCGATCGTGCTCGTCTGGGACAACCTCAAGTGCGCCACGAGGCGCTACGGAATCGAGTGGGGGTGAAAGGACCCCACCGCCGAACGGTCGCAGCCGTCCGGTGAAGCTGAGGGCAGCCGCCTCCTGGGAACGCAGGTGGCAGCGGGAAGCAGCCCTGACAACGACGGGACGGGTCGGCACTGTCAGACGGCCCGGGTCTGGCAAGCAGCGAGGAGAAGGTGTACGAGAGGAACCGCTGTCCGACGCCCCGTAAGTGTCCCGCTCGGCTCAAATCTGGTGGATACGGGCCGGGTTGCAGCGCGTGAGCCGTCACCCATCCGGGTGGCGTTCAACTCCGAAGCCGGTTTTGAGGCCCGGCGGGGAGGCCATGCCGAAAGCCTGCGGCGTAGGTATGGCGAAGCTGTCGGGGTAGAGGCGGACACCTCCCTCCTTGATCGATTCCGTGGTGAACGTGGGAACCGCCTGCGGTCGCCCTTCCCACCGGGCAGCCAACCCCGGGGCGGGCAGGTCCGTTGCCGACTGAGGGCCGTCGGGCGGGGCGGAGGTCTCGTAGTAGTCCGAGCGCGCGAGAGGCGCGTACATGGCGAAGGAGACCAGAAAGTCAGCAGTGGACGTACTGGAAGGTCAGGAGGCTGTCGCCGGTGAACACCGACGAACTTGACTCTGCTCTGTTGGGAGCGGAGCGCAGGGTACTGAGGATCCAGACCAAACTGCACTGTTGGGCCCGTGATGATCCTCATCGCAGGTTCGATGATCTGTTCAACCTCGTTGCCGATCCCGCGTTCCTTCTGGTCGCGTGGGACCGGGTGCGGGGCAACAAGGGAGCACGCACGGCCGGGGTGGACGGGCGCACGGCCCGTTCCATCGAGGCTGGGCAGGGTGTCGTGAATTTTCTCGACGCGTTACGGTCGCAGGTCAAGGGCCGCACTTTCTGCCCGCTGCCGGTGCGGGAACGGATGATCCCGAAGTCGGGTGGCAAGTTGCGCCGCCTGGGGATTGCCACCATTGCCGACCGGGTGGTGCAGGCTTCCTTGAAGCTGGTGCTGGAGCCGATCTTCGAAGCGGATTTCCACCCGTACTCTTACGGGTTCCGCCCGAACCGTCGTGCTCATGACGCCGTGGCCGAGGTGCGCTACTTCGCGTCCCGCTCCTATGAGTGGGTTGTCGAGGGCGACATCACGGCGTGCTTCGACGAGATCTCCCATCCGGCCCTGATGGACCGAGTGCGGGAACGAATCGGGGACAAGCGTGTCCTGGCACTGGTGAAGGCGTTCCTCAAAGCAGGCATCCTCGGCGAGGACCGCATGCTGCGAGAGAACCGCGCCGGAACCCCGCAGGGTTCGATCCTTTCCCCGCTGCTGAGCAATGTGGCCCTGACGGTCTTGGACGAACACATCGCCCAAGGACCCGGCGGACCCGCTTCCAGCCAGACAGAGAGGGCCAAGCGCCGTCGTCACCGCCTGCCCAACTACCGGCTCGTCCGTTACGCGGACGACTGGTGTCTGATGGTGTCGGGCACGAAGGTCGACGCGGAAGCCCTCCGGGAGGAGATCGCAGAAGTCCTGTCCGCGATGGGCCTACGCCTATCACCGGAGAAGACCCTGATCACCCACATCGACAAGCGCCTCGACTTTCTCGGCTGGCGCATCCAGCGCCACCGGAAACGAGGCAGCAACCGGCACTACATCTACACCTACCCGTCCGGAAAGGCCGTCAAGGCCATGACCGGCAAGGTCAGGATGATGTGCCGGACGACGGACACGAGCCAGCCGCTCGATGCCCTGCTGCGTCAGCTCAACCCGGCGCTCAAGGGCTGGTGCGTCTACTTCCGGCCCGGCGTGTCCAGCGCGACCTTCGCCTACCTGAGCTACTACACGTGGCGCCAGGTCGGGAGCTGGTTGCGCCGAAAGCACCGCCGGTCCACGTGGAAGGACCTCCGCCGCCGCTACTGCGACGTCGGTTGGTGGCCGGCCTCGGAGGAAAGGTCACTGTTCAACCCGGCCAAGGTGACCACCACGCGTTACCGCTACCGGGGAACAGTCATCCCGACCCCCTGGCCCAGCCTCGAATGAGGACAACACGCGGGTCTTGAACAGGATTTGCGGAGCGCCCGGTGCTCGGAAACGGGCACGCCGGGTGCGGGAAGCGGTCTGGGGAAACGGACTGGTCGATGAGGCCAGAACCGCGCCCCGGATCGACTTCACCACCCACCTGGCTGCCGGAATGCGCCGCTACATCGCCGCCCGCGACTGGCTGACCGTCTTCCAGCTGCCGCCCTACGCACCCGACCTCAACCCCGTCGAGGGCCTGTGGTCCGTACTGCGGCGCACCACCTTGGCCAACCGCGCCTTCGCCGACCCCGACGACCTGATCATCACCACCGTCCGCCAAGGACTACGCCGGCTCCAATACTGCCCCGAGGTCCTCGACGGCTGCCTCACCGGTACAGGACTCCGACCCGCACCACCATGACGACATCACGCATTCAAGGACAGTAGGCGGAGCTGCGAGGGCTGCTCGGTGCCGGGCTCGGACACGCCTACTTGCAGGACGGCGGCCGCTGCGCGGCGGGCTTGGAGGTGGTGACCGTCACCGACATCGCCCACCTGGACGTCGACCTGACCTGAACCGCGAGCGGTCCGGGCCGCTGCAGGCCAGGGCAGCTTCGGGAGAAATCGATCTCATCAGGAACCTGCCATGACGGAAATGAACGAACCCCCCACTGCTGGCCGGCGGCTCACCCAGGCCGAGAAGCAGGCGGTGATCAACAGCCCGGAGGCGCTTGCGGCAAAGGCTCGCGACCCCTACGTGGTCAAGCGTCGTCAACTCTATGCAGAGAGTGCCGCAGGTGTGCTGGCGGACCTGGCCGAATGCGGGTTTCCGGTCGGCAGCGTGGGCGAGTTGCGTCGCGGGGCCGTGAAGTACCAGGCCGCGGTGCCTGTGCTGGTCGACTGGCTCTCGCGGATCTCGTACCTTCCGCTCGTTGAGGACATCGTCAGAGCGCTCTCAGTTCCCTTCGCGAAGAAGCAGGTGCTTCCGATCTTCCTGCAGCTCTTTCGGGTTCCTCCGAGAGTGGAAGACCCCATGCGGCCGAAGGATTCGGAGCCTGGCGAGGAGCATATCCGCTGGGTGATCGGCAATGGGCTCTTCGTATTCGCAGGGCCAAGTGTCGCCAACGATCTGATCTCGCTTGCTACGGCCCGGGAATACGGGGACGCCAGGAGTCAGATTGTTCTCTCGCTTCCCAAGACGAAGGACGGCAGAGTGCCCGGAATTCTACTGGACCTGATAGATGACTCCAGTGTTGCACCTTCTGCAATCGAAGCGCTCGGAAAGATGAAGTTCAAGGAAGCGCGTGAGCGCATCGCCTCGCTTGTGGAGGATCCTGACGAGAATGTTCGGAGTCAGGCCAAGAAGGCCCTAAAGCGTATACATGCTTAATTCCGGGAATGTGCTTCGTGAAGCACGTTGCCCACCAGAAACTTATTTCTGGTGGGGCGGAGTGATTGACAGCAACGCCGACGGCAACGCCAGCAGATGAGACCTGCTGCGGGCGGGGGTTCAGGCTCGTGGCTATCGTGGCGGTCGTCGACGAGGTTGACGAAGGGCTGGAGGTCGGCGTCGGCAGGGGCGAGTCCGGCGTAGTCGCGCAGTGCGTTCCAGGTGGTGAAGAGGACGTGCCCGGCACGCGCTGGGTACACCGCCGGGAACCTGGAGGCCGGCAGCACTCTCCGCTACGACGCGGCTGACAAGATGACCACCTCAGAGGTCGCGTTCCTGCTCGACGACGACGCTGCGGTGGGCGGAGCAGCGCTCGATGCCGCGTAGGGGATCAGGCGAAGTCTCTCGACGACGCGGCTGGTCGCCCTCCTGTGCTCCGGTGCCGACTGTGGCGGTCCCCCAAGGGGCGCAGGGTCTGGGCCTGCGAAAGCCACGCCGGCGTCAGCAACATGTGCCTCGGAAATCTCGGCATACCCCGCGCGCGTGACCACTCGGTGCGCCTACCCGGGCTTCCACGTCCTGGCACCGTGCGCCCTTGCGCACCGAACCAATGGACAGAAGCACGCTCGAAGCAGGTGCAACACGAGGAGCGCGCATGGACCGTTTCAGGCATCAGCATCCAGATCCTGGGAAGCCCGGCGGTGCGTCGGGTCGGTGTCGCGCGTCGGGGCGGCGTAGTACGCACGGCGAGGGTGCTGGGCTGGCTGGGCAGTTGGCGGAGCAGTTCGGGTCTGAGTTGGTGCGGGCGTTGCGGGCTGGGTTGGCGTCGGGGCCTGAGGCGGCTTTCGGGGCTCGGATGCCCTCGGAGGTCAGTTGGTACGCCTTTGCCGTGGACTATGCGCAGGCGCACTGGATCGGCCGTTCCGCTCATACTCGGCGGGAGAGGAGTGAGGCGCTGGCCGCGATCACACGGGCGATGCTCTATCCGGTGCCGCGGCGGCCGAACGAGACTCTGTTGCACCGCTCCCTGCAGAGCTGGGCGTTCACTGAGCGAGGACCTCAGGCGGAAGAAGTCCCGGCGTCAACCCGGCGGGTGCTGGACTGGGTGGCGCGTGCGTCGCGTCCGCTGGCCGATCTCCACGACCCGGCCGTGGCCCGCGCCGTGCTGGACGCGCTCCACCGCAAACGTGACGGTTCCGCCGCCGCGGTGGAGACCGTGCGGCGTAAGCGCAAGGTCCTCTCCAGCGTCCTGCACTACGCCGTCGAGCGCGGCGAGCTGTCCAGTCACCCGCTCAAGCAGATCCGCTGGAGCACCCCTAGGCTGCAGGCTCGCAATCTGCTCAGCGCGGTCTCTTACGTCGGCAACTACGACCGTGCCAAGGGTCGGCGGCTGGTCGGCTTCTTCGCCGGCATGTACTACGCCGGACTGCGCCCGGAGGGGGCGGCAGCCGTTGCTGCGACCGACTGCACCCTGCCCACCACCGGCTGGGGACGCATGATCGTCAACCGCACGCTTCCGCAGGTGGGCAAGAAATGGACCGACAGCGGGCGCCGGCACGACGACCGCGGACTGAAGAACCGCCCACCCGGCGACACACGAGTGGTGCCCCTTCCACCCCACCTGGTCGCGATCTGGCGCGAGAGCGTCGACACCTTCGGAGTCGCCGAGGACGGCCGCCTGTTCTTCAACGAACGCGGCGGCATCGTCGGCTCCACCACCTACTACCGCGTCTGGGCGGAAGCCCGCACCCTCGCCCTGCCACCCCGCTGGATCCCCACCCCACTTGCTGCACGTCCCTACGACCTGCGCCACTCAGCCCTGTCCACCTGGCTGTGCTCGGGCGCCGACCCCGCCGAAGTCGCCCAGCGCGCAGGCAACAGCGCCGAAGTCCTCCTCACCCGCTACGCCAAGTGCCTCTACGACCGGCCGTCCATCACCAACAACCGGATCGAGCACCTGCTGACCGCGTACGACCCGCCCACCCACAACGAGGAATAGTCACGCCATCCATCAGGGAAACGACCACCGAATCCGTTCGCATTTCATCAACCGGAACGGCATCATGCCTAGTCAGGCAGGGGACGGATGGAGCGAGTCTCCACCGTCACTCCGCAGAGATTAGCGGTTCGTGACGGCATCGTCCGCAGGCTTCTGACCTGGCATCAGGCAGCGATAACGGGCTGTCACCCGCCACGAGACCGCGGAAGTGCAACGGTCAAAGGACCGTTTGCCTTCTGGCATGAACACAGAGGGCCCTGCCCTGCATACCTGCAGGTCAAGGCCCTGATCATCTGTGCCCCCGGCAGGATTCGAACCTGCGCACACGGCTCCGGAGGCCGGGGGAGTGGGGAAGGGCTATGGGCCTCTGACCAGCGAGGGAGGCCCGTCCGGGCGGTGACCTTTGGGAGATCATTACGCCCCTATTACGTGAGCCGCCTGTCCGGGGCCCGGGGTGCCCCGTATCGTCGGAGGCATGATCTCGGGCAACGGCGAAGAGTCGCACGCAGCCGAGGAGTTCACCGCGGAGAGCGCGGGTGCCGCGCTACGGGAGGCTTGCGCTGCGGCCGGGCTCGATCCCGCGGACGCGAAGCTGCTGCGACTGGGCTCGAACGCCGTCTACCGGCTGTCGGCCGCCCCAGTGATCATTCGTATCGCCCGTGATCCCGACAGCCTGGACGCCATGGAGCGCGTGGTCCGCGTCGCCCGCTGGCTGCGGGAGCAGGACTTCCCGGCGACTCGTGTCCTGCCCGGCGTGAGCCAGCCGCAGACCGTTGACGGCCGCGTCGTCACGTTCTGGGAGAGCGACCAGGACCGTACGGAGTACGCGACGCTCGGCGAGCTGGCCGACCTGCTGAAGACGCTGCACTGGCTGGAAGAGCCGGAGGACCTGAGGCTCCCGTATTACGACCCCTTCGCCAAGGTATGGGCCTCGGTGCGGCGCTTGAACGGCATCGCGGACGAAGACCGGGCCTACCTGGAGACGCGGGCCGGCGAGCTGAACAAGGAGTACGACCGCCTGGACTTCGTGCTCCCCTTCGGGATGATCCACGGGGACGCCAACGTGGGGAACATCCTCCGCCACCGTGACGGGCACGCCGTGCTCATCGACCTCGACGGCTTCTCGCTCGCGCCTCGCGAGTGGGACCTCGTGCTCACGGCGCTCTACTACGAGCGGTTCGGCTGGCACACGCGCGCGGAGTACGAGGAGTTCGTTCACCGCTTCGGCTTCGACCTCATGAACTGGCCCGGCTACCAGGTGCTCGCCGACGTCCGGGAGCTGATGATGACGCTGTGGCTCGGCCAGCAGGTCACGACGAACGAGCGGGCCGCGGAGGAGTTCCCGCGGCGCGTACGCGACATCCGGACCGGCGGCAGCCGCCGTGGCTGGCAGCCCTTCTGACCGTTACTGGGCGACCTGACCGGCCGTGGCTGCCCACAGCCGGTGCTCCGCGGCCTGCTCGTGAAAGTTCCGGGCTGCCGCACTGTCACCGGCCGCAGCGAGGCTTCGCCGGAACTCCGCCAGGTAGCTGACGCACCGCGACGACTTCAGTTGCTCGCCAAGGTCCAGCGCACCCAAGGCCACCTGGCAGGCTTCCTCCACTTCCCCGGCCCGTGCGTGCGCGTCCGCGAGCACCATCGTCGCGAAGAAGTCGCTGCGGACGTGGCTGCCGCTCATGGCGTTCTGCGCGTGGCCGACAGCTTGCCGGGCCCGGTTCACGTCCCGGAAGCAGTGGGCGGCCTCGGCGGCGAGTTCGGCTTCGTCAAAGTAGGTGATCCACTCGGGCTCTTCGCCGCTGTTCCTGCTCTCCAGTGCCTTGGTGGCTTCCGCGAGGGCGAGTTCGCAAGCGCGCGTATCTCCCGTACGGGCAAGGGCGCGTGCCTCCATCGCGTGGAACTGAGCCATGAGCGTCGGTGTCGCCACACGGGAGATTCCCATGCGTGCCGCACGGGCGAGCGTCGCGGCCTCTATGAAGTTGCCGAGAAAGGTCGCCTGGTGGCTCATGGCGGACAGGATGCTTCCGGCGAGACGACGATCGTCCCCGTCCTGGGCCAGGCGTAGGGCCTGCAAGAAGTACCGC
Source organism: Streptomyces sp. B5E4 (assembly GCF_039871555.1). NCBI lineage: Bacteria > Bacillati > Actinomycetota > Actinomycetes > Kitasatosporales > Streptomycetaceae > Streptomyces > Streptomyces sp. B5E4. The sequence goes on along the minus strand of NZ_JBDPMI010000009.1, from coordinate 142,802 downwards.
TGCGCAAGCCCGTGGTGGCAGGTGTCGTACGACATCCATCCGGCGAGGAGCGTCGCCTCCGCCACGGTGGAGAACAGCGCACGGCCGACCCCCTCCGTGTATGTGCCGGTGAGCAGCGGTGCCACGTCCCGGCTGAGGTACTGCACGACGGCCTGGCGTGCGTGCTCCCCGCCGAAGCGATCGTCTAACTGAGCGAAGACGTCGGCCGTCGACTTGACCATGGCGACGTCAGCGAGGCCCACTTGCACGCTGTCCGACCCGGGGCGGCTCGGGAAAGACGGCTCCGGAGCCACCAGCCAGCGCAGCGAGGCTTCGTTCCATGTGGGTTGCTGAGCCTCCGAGAGGATCAGCGGTTCGTAACCGTTGAGGTCCGCGCGCCACAGCATGCCGACTGCGCGGAAGGCGTCCTCCGGGGTCGGTGGGTAGTGCGCGTCCAGTAACCGGGCGTCCTGGCCGGCCAAGTGGTTCAGCCCGAGTTCCGCAGCACTCACGCCGAGCGCTTCGCAGATCAGCGGGCCGTAGAACTCGTCCGGGATGCTGTGGCCGTTCTCCCAGCTCGCAATGCGACGCTTCACGCTGGCGTCCTGCGGAAGCGTGTCCCCTCGGCCGGCGGCCTGCCGTCGCATCTCGCGTACCAGCCGCACCTGGCCCCAACCGCGCCGCTGTCGCGCAGCACGGAGCAGATGGCCGAAGGGCTGGTCGGTGCTCGTCTCGATCGTCTCCCGGCTCGGGCCGAAGCTGTAGGCGTTCCCGTTCCGAATGTACGGAACGTGAGACGGCTGTGTCTTCCCGTAAGGGAGATCCCCGCCGGAATCGAGGACGACACCGGGGTGACGTGCTCCCGGAGGTGTCGTCATCCCACGTCACCTCTCGTCATCTGCCCAGTTCAGGGCCAGCCGGAGCAGGGTGGTCACACGGCGGCGATCACGCCGCAGGATGCCCAACCGAAGTGGGTCGACGTGGAGATGATGACGAAGCGCGGAATGTCCTGGCTGTCAGCGACCGCCGAAGATCCGGTGGACTGCCGCTTGGTGTGGACCGCCGACCCGCGCCACCGTACGCCCTGCCCGCCGGTCGCTACTTCGATGTAGTCGTGATCGAAGAGCGCGTCGGCATGGAGACCTACGAACAGCTCGATCGGTGCGCGATGCCGCTCGGCCCTGTGATGGTCGACTGGGCGTCCCGGCAGACGGGCTTCTTCCTGCCATCGCGCTCCCGCGAGTGCTTCGAGCGCATGGTCAAGCACGAGACGACCGAGACTCCGAAGTACCGCTACCTGAGCAAGGGCTCCACGGTGGTCGTCCCGGGCCCGATGCCGCTGTCCGGCGATCGCTACGCCTGGCTACGCGCACCGATGCGCCGCCCGGAGGCCACGATCGCGCGCACGGCCGCGCTGGCCGCGATGTTCGTAGCAACTGCCGCCCTGGTCTCTCGCGCCGATCGCTACCGGCAGGAGTACCAGGACATCCACGCAGCCGTGGAGGTGTCCACTGATGCCCAGCGAGCATGAGAGCCCCGACGACGAAGCGGCCCGCTGGTCCCCGATCGAAAGCCAGGAGTGGTGCGCGGCACGCAACGCGGTCTCAGCCCTCCGAGACGTCCTGATCGCGGCCGGCATGGAGCGGGACTTCCCCTACCTCCGCGCAGACCTCAACGCCTTCGGCCACGGCCTCATCGAACTCGGCCGCATCTCCCCGGAAACGGTGGAACGCCTGGCGGAGCTGCTGCGCCTGGCCCTGACGTGTGATCAGGACTCGCGTGGGGCGACGCCCCCGGACACTGGAGCGAGGAGGCACCCATGACGGACCCCCGAGGCGTGTGCGCCAAACGCGCCGAGAACCTGACGCCTGGTGTCCCGTACATCCGCGGCTGGGCAGAGTCCAAGAAGAGCGTCGACGCCCTGGCGGAGATGCTGACAGCCCTGGGCCTGGAGACAGACTTCCCGTCCCTCAAGGCAGACGTGAACATCCACGGCGAGGGCGTAGTACGCCTCGGCCCGATCCGCCCAGCAGCAGCGGAACTCCTGACCCACCTACTCACCGCGGGCCTCTCCGCCGAGATGGCCAACCAAGCAACTGCCCCCGAAGCACCCCCAACCGCCCCCGCGGCATAGCACGCGTCCCGGAACTCCGACCATCCCCGGGTCGGATCCGGCCCCGATGCAATCCGCTGGTCCTCTCCGCCAGCTGTCGGCATACGGGGCCTCCGCCATTCCGCAGCGCGAGAGCATTCGCAGACCCACAGAAGGTACTCGCCGCCTCGGCCAGATCGAGGGCAGGAACGCCCGCCGGAGCACTGCTCCCCGCTGCAGTTCCGGGGCCGCCCTCAAGCATCCGCGGCTCTGCCGTCTGGCCGGGACCGGCGCCCCAGCGCCGCAGCCCGGCCGGACCGGCAGGAACCGCTCGGTGGCGTACCGCACCGGAACTAGATCCGTACCATCGTGGTTCAGCCTTGCTGGACTTGTCATTCACCGTGATTCCTGGCCCGATCGGGGACGTATCGGGCTCGAGGCGTGCGATCGACGCCTGCTTGTAAGTTCGTCGGCTACGCGCTGATGGGCAACTCCCGAGCCCGCTGACGGGCTTTGGCCCTGAGGTCTTTGAGGTGGTCATGGAACGTGTTGCTGCGGTTCTGGTCGAGGTTCAGAGGCAAGTCGAGCTGAGAGATGAGCATGGACTCCAGGGCCCACGGTTCGCCGTGCCTGATCCAGCACACCCGCGCGTTCTCTGCCATCCATTGACTGAGGACGGCTTCCCCAGCCGTGCCGAATGTCATGCGTTTGCCGCTACCGACACGGCGCAATTCAAGTCCTAGAAGGCATCCGAGAGTGAGTCGCAGCGTCGAGCCGGCCGCGTTTCCCCGGTAGTGGTACCGCACGCGCTTCCGTAGGTTTTGCTTGCTGGTCCGGTTCGCCATGTATCGCGGAGCTATCCCGACGTAGAGCATGCGTCCCGCGTTCAGGTCCTGGTGGGGTGGCTGCTTGAAGTGCCACCCATAGACTCCCGCCACTGCTGGAACAGGGCACGGACGCATCAAGACTTCCGATGCCGACCAGAGTCGGTCGGGACTGGTGAGAGGAGCAGCTTCCACGAACCCTCCAAGTGCGCCACGGCTAGTAGTCGCAGGCTACTGGCTGAGGCCGACAGAGGATCTTCGGACTTGCGGCTGACCTCGGCCCTGTGCTTGCGAACCCTGCGTGACTCGCACCGGAAGTCGATGTTGACCTGCGCCGATGGGTGTGACGGCTCTCAGGTCGTCAGCCCCTACTCCACGAATGATGATCGAGATCACCTCCCGTGTCCCATGCGAGCCTGGCACGGTCTCGTCTGAATCCAGGTGAATGGGTGCGTAGTTGGATTCTGCGGCTGTACCCTCTCCTGGGCAGCGACGGTCACCTGGGAAGAATAAGGGTGTGTTCATGACAACTTCTCCTCGTGCTCATATTCTGAAGGAGCTTGTATTCCCGGCTCGCTACGAGTTCTTGATCGAGCACGTGGGTTCCGAAGTGGCCCGATTGGTCGTGGCGCCACCTAGCCAAGTTCTGTATGCGCTTGAATTGGCCGCTCAAAGTGTTCGTGCGCGAGGCGAGGGGTTATTTGTTCCGATTTACGCCCCTTCGGGGACAGGGAAGACTACGCTGGCCAGTAATCTTCGTACCTTTCTTCCTTCTCAGTTCTCGGCCACCATCCAGCACAACGGAGCCGTCACCTTCGATGAGCTCATAGCTGCTGTGACGGAAGGTGCCCGTTCAATTGCGCAAAATGATGACAGAAGTATCCCACTTCTTATCGACCACCGTGAGAGCGCCCCGGCAGATACGGTGGAACTTGCTGCGATCAAGCGTTTCCTGAGGGATCCGGTAGGCCGGCGAGTCGTTATCTGCTGGCCTGAAACTTCTGAGGACTTGGCAAAGTCCATGTCCGCTGATTACCAGAACATCGCTGGGCGTCCCCCCATGGATCTCCCGCTGCATGTCGAAGGGCCACATCGGGATGCCTGGGTGGCGATTGCGACGAATACCCTCCAGCTGTCCAACAACGTTGATTCACTAGAGTTGCTCGGAGTTGACCCCCGAGACTATGATCCGAACGCGTATAGCACGCTAGGTGACTTTCTGCGTGCCATCTCGGACGATTTCACCAGGAATCGACTCGATATTCTGCAACGGACGCGCCTCCCTATCCGACTTGCAGTGGTGGTTGTTTCGGCGAGTACAGATCCTGGCGTCTTGATGCACCTGACCAACAGCAGCAGGTTCGGGTTCGTCGACGGTAACGCACTGCTGGCCGCGACTCCGGGAAGCGTGGTAGGAAAGTGGTGGGCGCAACGTCGTGGACTACTAACGCAGATGATCGTCCAGCTGGATGCGCGAGTATTCGGCTTGCCGCCAGCCGTCAGTGTCCCCGTTCTGCGTCGCTTTGGCCCGGAAGACGTAAAGGATAATCTGCAGAAGCTTGAGATTGCGGACAAGGGTGCCGCGTCGGTATCCCGCAATCTGGGGCGGAGCGACTTCGGCAAGTATCTGCTGGGAACTGCCACATCGACCTACGAGACGAGGGGCACTCCCTCGCACGTCTCTACCCCGGCATTTGATTTGCTTTCAGAGCGGGGCTTCACGCACGGGGCCGACAAAGAGCTAAATAAGGCTGTGCTGGAGGCCGTAAAGGGATTCACGGAGGTCAACGGGATGGAGGCAGGCGAATTCAAGGCTGAAGAGCGGATGGAATTTGCTCCCCTCATCCCCGACACGTCTTTTGTCGTGAACGGAGAAGCGATCTGCATTGAGTACACGTGGCGATCTGGTGATTATCTGACGAACAAAAATCGAGCGGCTATTGCGGTGTATATTTTGCAGAAACTTCAAAACTACGCCCGTGAGTTGGGTTATGTTGATTGATATTCGCGAAGATTGGCGGAGGCGCAATGATGGAGTCAAGCGCAGTGAGGTCTTGAAGACCGTCGTGGCGCAACCCGCCATCGTGGGAATGGAATCCCACACTCTCCACCTGTGAGCTAACCAAGTTGGACACTGCTGACTAGCTCCTCGATCTACTGCGATGCGACGCTGGTCCCGTGGTTTCCCGACAGATGGGGCACGCAAAGGGCATAGCGGCGCAGGGGAGGTTGAAGGCTCCGCGTGGATGCGTCGATATGGATTGGAGCAACGTTCGGGCTGATCGGCACTATCGTTGGGGGTGCCGTGTCGATTGCAACCACGATCATGGCGAATAGGCTTCAGGCGAAAGCCGCTCGTCAGCAGGTGATTGACGAGCGCATCGACTCCGCTGCAGAGGTTGCAACGAGCGAATTTGTACGACTTAAGCAGCACTTTTGGGTCGGACTCGGATCCGGCCGCGAGGTCGAGCGGAATGAAGCCTGGGAAGAAGCATTACACGATCGACTTGCCGCTCTCGAGCCGGTGCTACTGCGCATGAGACACAGAGAGCTTCGATCTCGACTGCACTCGGTGACTGAATTTCTCCGCCACTACTCTGAAATAGAAGACATTACTTGGGATGGTCATCCCCTATTGCCGCAGCAGCTTTGTGAACATGCACTCGAATGCCTTGGGGCGTTTGTGCGTGATGAGCCCGTTCCTGAGCCAGACCGCAGTTTTTCGCAGGCTGATCATGTGGAGGCAGTGTGGTACAACAATGTGATCGCCCCGGTGGACGAGGATTGAGTCCCGGCTACTGAGGTCGGTGGAGCGATTTGGGCTGGAGCCTCCTTGGTGTGAGAGAGCTGTGGCCGTAAGTTGCCAGCGATTGGGGCAGGCTTTACCTCTGCCCGCAATAGCCCGATGTGACCCCATGATCTTCGAGGCTCGCGCCGAGGTGGCTGCCTGAAATCGCGGAGCCGACCGGTCCCGGCAACAGACCTTTGACGTCTGGTCGCGCCACTGCGCAGCACGCCGCCGGCGCCGGCCTTCGCGGGCGGAACGTCTGACATGGGCCCGAGTGGCGCGGCGCGCTGTGCGCGGCGCCTTGATGACGTAGAGAAAGTCTGAGCCCTGGAGTCAGCGGAGAGGGTAGCTGAGTTCCACGTCGTCGCCGGGGAGGTGGAACTCCTCTAGGGCGAGGGGCTTGTCTTGGGCGTTGAGCGATGTGCGGAGGATGTGGAGCATCGGGACGCCGTCCGGGAGGCGGAGCGCCTGGGCCTGATCGGGTAGCGGCATGCGGGTGCGGACGTGCTCTGTGAAGTGGAGTTCGTGGCCCAGCTCGGCGAGTGCCGTGTAGAGGGCTGGTGCCGGGGGCGGAGGCTCCTTCTCGTACTTCGTGCCGACGAGGACTGAGAACGGCACGTAGGTGCGGTGGAGTTGGCGGAGGCGGCCGTGGTCGGCGGTCTGTAGTGCGTCGTAGGTGAGCATCGGCTCGCCTGGGGGGATGCGGAGCAGGTCTGCCAGTGCGACGGGCGCGTCTGTGCGGGTGATCGCGGCGTCCTCAGCGTCGGTCCAACGGAGGCCATCGGCCTCGACGTAGCGGCCGTCCGTGTCGCGGCGCACGCCGCGGGGGCGCGTGAGGCTGGGGCGGCTGTGCGGGGAGCGGACGAACATCCCGCGGCCCATCATCACCTCCACCATCCCGGCCGCGCGCAGCTCCGCGATGCCTTGCCGAACCGTGGGGCGGGTGACGCCGAACTGCTTCGCCAGCACCTCTTCCGAGGGCAGCGGTTGGCCGGCCGGGTACTCGCCTTCCAAGATCCCGCGGCGCAGGTGTTCTGCGATCTGACGGTACTTGGCCTGGGCTTTCTCGGTTGGCATGCGGTTCTCCATCGGCCGAGGTCGGGGAGCGGTGTTTGAACCTGTGGACAGCTTGTCCACGGAATCCGACGTGCTCAGCTTCTCTCATTTCTGAGCGGGTTGACAATCCGTACTACGGGCTGCACTCTTGAGGTGCACCCGTACTACGGGTGGTCTAGCAGGGCCGGGGATCGTCCACGAGCTAACGCTCTGAGAGGAGTTGACAGCAGTGCCAGCACTACCGATCGACACCGCGAAGTACACGGGGATCATCTGCGCCGTCCCCCCTGCGCCGCGCATCGCGAACCGGGAGACCGGGCAGCTTCGCGTGGACCGCGAGACCGGCAAGACCCTGTTCCAGGTCGGCCTATGTCTGATGGCCGGGACCTCGGCGGACGTCGTGAACGTCACCGTGGTCGGTGAGCCCAACGGCGTGCAGTTGGGCATCCCGGTGCAGGTCCGGGACCTGATCGCCACTCCGTGGGAGAACGAGGGGCGGCACGGGATCGCCTTCCGCGCGACCGAGATCAAGCCCCTTGCCGCATCCGGGAAGGGGGCGGGGCCGGCATGAGATTCGCCTCCACCGGTTCCGGCGGGGGACCGTGGCCGCTCTGGGTCCTGGTGGGGGCCGCTGCGTTGGTGTCGGGTCTGCTTGTCGCAGGCCCGGCGCTGCGCCGCCGCTTCCCCGTGGCCTGGTGGCTGTGCCTCGGCTTCCCAGCAGCATGGTTACGAGTCGTCCGCACCTGGCGGCCGTTGATGGCCGGCTGCGGACTGGCCATCAGCCGCAAGGCGGCCCTGACGGTCGTCTCCGGGCTCGTCGGCAACGGGGCGCCGCCGCCCTTGCCGCGCGTGCCTCGTCGTGGCGCGGTACGGCCGACAGCCGGCGGGTTCTGGCTGCTGGTGCGGCTGCTGCCCGGCCAGGTACCGGAGGACTTCACCAAAGCGTCGCCCGCCATCGCTGAGGCGTGGCAGGTCCACGCTGTCCGCGCGACTCCGTACAGGCCCGGTGTGGTTCGCGTCGTCGCCTCGGCGGCCGATCCGCTGCGCGCACCGCAGATACCTCAGCAGCGAGGCCCCGGCCGACTGCTCCGCGTTGTCGTCGGTGTGCTGGAGACCGGCGTTCAGTGGGCCATCGACCTGCGGGCCGTGCCGCACTGGCTCATCGTCGGGGCCACGCGGTCGGGCAAGTCGACGCTGATCAACGCGCTCGTCGCCGGGCTGGCGCCGCAACCTGTGGCGCTGGTCGGGATCGACTGCAAGGGCGGCATGGAGCTGTCCCTCTACGGACCTCGGCTCTCCGCACTGGCGACCAACCGCGGGCAGGCGGTCAAGCTGCTGGCTGCCCTCGTCGACCTGACGCTTGACCGGATGGTGGTGTGCCGCTCAGCCCATGTCCGCAACATCTGGGGTCTGCCCGAGTCCAAACGGCCCGTCCCCGTCGTCGTGATCGTTGACGAGATCGCGGAGCTGTTCCTGATCGCGAGCCGTAGCGAGAAGGACGAAGCGCACGCCGCGGGCACGGCCCTGATTCGGTTGGCCCAACTCGGAGCTGCGCTCGGGTTGTTCCTCGTCGTCGCCGGGCAGCGCGTCGGCTCCGACCTGGGGCCGGGCGTCACGGCGCTGCGGGCCCAGCTCGGCGGGCGCGTGTGCCATCGGGTGGCCGATCCCGGTACGGCCGAGATGGCGTTGGGGGACCTCAACCCGGATGCCCTCAAGGCGGCTCAGGCGATACGGCCCGAGCAGGCCGGTACCGCGGTCCTGGCCTCGGGTGACGGGTGGGAGCGCGCACGCACTCACTTGATCACCGAGACCGAAGCGGAGGCTGTAGCGGCTGAGTACGCGCACCTCACGCCGCAACTGCCGGAATTGGCCGATGCCCTTGGCGGCATCGCCGACAAAAGAGACGGGTGAGGGGGCCCTCATGCTGTCACCGCATCGGCCGTGCTCCTCCTCGGCCTCCTGATCTGGTTCCTGCTGCGCATCCGCTACCTGCGCTGGGCCGAATTCCTCATCTGCGGAACGTTCGGCTTCCTCGTCGCCAAGACGGCCGCCGCGCCGGTCGTCCAAGCGGCCCTCGACGGAGTCAGCCGCTTCCTCGGCGGCGTCTCCTCCTGATCAACCCGAGTCGAAAGGAGGGGAGAGCCATGCCTGCGCACGTCATCCGTGCCGCTGACCGGCGGCCTCCTCCGACCCACAGCAAGACGGGCTCCCGGCGGGGCGCGAAGTCGCCAAACCCGACCCCGCCAGGAACCCACTCCATCCGCCACATGCGTAGAGAAAGGAGTACTCACACTTTGTCCACCGCGAATCGTTCGCGCAAATCTCCTCGGCAGCGGTGCGAACTGCACGACGAGGAACAACCGACCTGTGCCGGCCGTGAGGAGATCGTCCTCGTCGGTACGGACGAGGTCGAGCAGCGACTCTGCCCGGCACACGCCGCAGCGTGCTGGCTGACGGACCCGACGCTCCGGTTCAGCGCCAAGACCCGGCCGGAGGCCATTGCCACGGTGATGCACTACGCGTTCGGGGAGTCGCGATGAGCGGCCGGCCGACGCCCCTGCCCGCGGGGGTCATGGCGCTGGTCGAGCGGGCATCGGAGCCCGGCTTCGAGGCGTGGCGCCGCAACATCATCCGGCTGGGCGGCTGCACCAACCCCGTGCACCTGGTCGGCAGCGCCACCGTTGTCGACATGGCCACGGGGGAGGCCCTGCTGTCGTATCCGCCGGAGGAACACGGCGGGCGGATCCTGATCGCGTGTGGCAATCGGCGGGCCACTGTCTGCCCGGCCTGCGCGCAGATCTACCGCGCGGACACGTACCAACTCGTCCGCGCCGGCCTCGTCGGCGGCAAGGGAGTGGGAGAGGCGGTCGGCGAGCACCCCCGAGTGTTCGCCACCCTCACCGCTCCCGGCTTCGGGCCGGTGCACACGCGGCGTGAGCGCGACGGGCGGGTACGTGCCTGCCGCCCCCGGAAGCCGGGGGAGCGCTGCCCGCACGGGACGCCGGTCGGGTGCCACGAGAGGCACGTGGACGGTGATCCGCGGCTCGGTGAACCGCTCTGCCCGCGCTGCTACGACTACGCGGGAGCCGTGCTGTGGCAGGCCCGTTCCGGGGAGTTGTGGCATCGCTTCGTGCTGGAGCTACGTCGCGAACTCGCCCGGCGAGCCGGGCTGTCGCGGACGCGGCTCGGTGAAGTGGTGCGGCTGTCGTACGCCAAGGTGGCCGAGTACCAGCGGCGCGGCCTGGTCCACTTCCACGCCGTGATCCGGTTGGACGGTCCGGACGGGTCGGCGACACTTCCGCCGGGCTGGGCCTCGACGGATCTCCTGGCGGGTGCTGTGCGTGAGGCCGTGGGGCGGGTTCGGCTCGTCTCGCCCGGTGCTGAGGTTGTGGGGCGGCGCGTGCTGCGGTTCGGTACGCAGCTCGACGTCCGGCCGGTCGCGGCGTTCGGTGCGGGGGAGCGGCTGAGTGCGGCTGCCGTTGCGGCGTATGTCGCGAAGTACGCGACGAAGGGGGTCGAGTCGGCCGGCGCCGTGGACGGTCGGATCCACGGGGCGCGGGAGCTGGTGCTGCTGCCGGTGCGGCACCACACCTTGCGCATGATCGGCACGTGCTGGTGGCTGGGCGGCCTTCCGCCGTTCGAGCCGCTGAGGTTGCGGCGGTGGGCGCACATGCTCGGCTACGGCGGTCACTTCTCCACCAAGTCGCGCCGCTACTCGACCACGCTCACGGCGCTCCGGCAGACCCGTGTCGCGCATCGGGCGGAGGAGCAGCGGGCGGCCCTCGGGCTCGATGGGCGGTCCACGGCTGTCGTCGGCCAGTGGCGGTACGTGGGGCGCGGCTACTCGCCGGAGGCGGCCCTCGTCGCCGCATCCGTCCGTGAGGGCGGTGGTCGTCATGGTGCGTGAGCGGGCGACAGAACTGCTGACTGTCCGGCAGGTTCTCGATGAGCTGGGCGGCATCTCCCGGCGCACCTTCTACCGCTGGCGGCAACTGCGGACCGCGCCGCGATGCATCCGGCTCCCGAACGGCGAGCTGCGAGTTCGGCGCGACGTGCTGAACGACTGGCTGGAGGAGCGTAGGGAGGGGGCGGCGTCGTGAAGTCGTACAAGGTCGCCGTCTGGAAGCTGAGTATCAACCGGTCGGCAAAGAAGCCGACGTACCTCGTCCGGTGGTCCGTGGACGGCGAGCCCTTCCACGAGTCGTACAAGACGAAAGGGCTGGCCGACCGCTTCCGTGCGAAGCTGCTTCGTGCCGCGGACAAGGGCGAGCCTTTCGACACGGTGACGGGGCTGCCGGACTCGCTGCGCGGGGGTAAGGCGGCGCTGTCCTTTCTGGAGCTGTCGTTGACGTACGTCGATCACCGCTGGGCGGAGGCGTCGGCGAAGCAGCGCGACAGCATGACCGACTCCCTGGCGACGGTTGTCCCTGTACTGGTCAAGCCGGTACGGGGGCGGCCGGCGGCGAAGGTGATGCGGAAGGCGTTGCGCTCGTTCTTCCTGCCTCTGCCTCGGCGCGAGCGGGAGCGGCCCGAGGAGATGGTGGCGGCCGTGCGGTGGCTGGAGAAGGCGTCGCTGCCGGTGGCGGAGTTGCAGGAAATGGCCCGGGTGCACGAGCTGATTGACGCGCTGGGGCGGAAGCTGGACGGCAAACCGGCGGCAACGCACACGTACCGGCGGCGCCGGGCGGTGGTCTTCAACGCCCTGGAGTACGCGGTCGAGCTGGGCACGCTGCCGTCTAATCCGCTCGGTCGTGTACGTCGCAAGCGCGGGCACCGGGCGGTGCAGGAGGTCGATCGCCGCGTGGTGGTCAATCCGCGGCAGGCCCGGGAGCTGCTGACCGCGGTGACGTACGTCGGTGGTTGGGAGCGGGCCAGCGGCCGGCGGCTACGGGCGTTCTTCGGGTGCCTGTACTACGCCGCGCTGAGGCCGGGTGAGGGACTGGGCCTGCGACGCTCGGACTGCACGCTGCCTGCCAAGGGGTGGGGCCGTATCGAGCTGGCCGAGACCCGCCCGACGGCGGGCAAGGCGTGGACCGACTCCGGTGAGGCGCACGACCGGCGAGGGCTGAAGCAGCGCGCAGACGGTGAGGTGCGCACCGTACCCATCCCGCCGCCATTGGTGCGGCTGCTGCGCGAGCACTTGGAGGAGTTCGGTACGGCCAAGGACGGCCGGCTGTTCGCCAGCGAACGGGGCAATGTCATCGCGGCCTCGTCCTACTCGCGCGTGTGGAAGCAGGCCCGGGAGCTGGCATTGCTCCCGCCGCAGGTCTCGTCAGTGCTCGCGGCCAGACCATACGACCTTCGCCACGCGGGCGTCTCCCAGTGGCTCAACTCCGGCGTCCCTGCGCCGGAAGTGGCCGCACGCGCGGGGCACTCGGTCGACGTGCTTCTAAAGATCTATGCCAAGTGCATCGACGGCCAGGAAGCCGAGATGAACACCCGGATCATGCAGGGACTCGGAGAGGAGGAATAGGCAGGGAAGGCTTGGAAACAGGAACGGGCCGCAAGGGTCACAGACACAAGCCCCGGAGAAATCCGGGGCTTTGTCACTGTCCCGTCTCAACGAAGTCAGGCGTCCACAAGGCGCTGACCATCCTGGACTGGATTGAGTGAGCCGCGCGGACTCGGTTCGAGGAGACAGATGTCAGTCGCGGGCCGGAGCATGCCCCGGCACCGTGTGCTCTACGACGCGTGTCGGCGTACGCGCGCAGCATCGCGGGGAAGACACGCTGGTATGACCGCCATCTTCGTATCAGTTGTGGGCGTGCTCGGCACCGTCATGGGGGCCGCCCTCACCGCCTTCGTTGCAGCCCGTACGGAGCAGCGCAGGGAAAGATCACAGGACCGTGTGCAGTTGAATGAGCTGCGGGTCGAGCATCAGCGATGGCGCCGAGAACGCCGACAAGCTGCCTACCTCTCCTTCCTCGAAGCGCTGGGGACCGCTGACCGGGACAACCAAGCCTTCTTCCGTGAGCTGCGGGCTAGACGCTCGCCGGCCCCGCTCGACGAGGCGCGGATCGGTGCGATCAGGCTGAAGTTCAAGGACGCCGAGAGCGCAGGGTTCGTGGTGATCCTGGAAGGTCCCGAGGTCGTCGCGGAGGCGGCGCAGAACCTCGTCGATCAGTTGTCTTCTCTGGTCCAAGGCGTTCGTGAGTACGCGGAAGCAGCCGCGACGGACAGCCTTGGCAACGGGGGCGACACCGTGCACGAGGTCGGCATGAGATTCATAGCGGAGAGAAATGCGTTTCTCGGCTTGGCCAGGGACGTGCTGGACGAAGTGGCCAGGCACGTCCAGGTCGGCCCCGAGGCTCGGCTTCGCGATCAGATTCGCTGATGCTGAAGCACAGACGACTCGGTTGAGCGAGACAGGACAGTCACGCCCAAGAACGCCGTCTGAACTGCGGATCTGCCGTTGTAGATCATTACGTGGTCATTACGTGATCAGTGACATGGGGCTGCTTCTGGCGGCGTTCGGCTGCGTACGCAAGAAGACCCCGTACTCAGCGCTTGCGCTGGTCACGGGGTCTTGGGCACCTCAAGCGAGGTGCCCCCGGCAGGATTCGAACCTGCGCACACGGCTCCGGAGGCCGTTGCTCTATCCCCTGAGCTACGGGGGCGTGTCCGCCGCGTGGTGGTGCGGTGACGGGTAGAACCCTACCAGCTTCGTGGGGGTGGTCGGGTACTGGGTTTTGGGGGTGGGGGGCGGGGTGTGTGTGCAGGTCAGGGGCGGAAGTGTCCAAAAGCCGGACGTAGGGGGGCGGGCGCGCCTACCCTTTTCCCTGTGCCTGGCTTGTCCGGTCGGGTCCTTGTCGTCGATGACAACAAGGTGATCCGGCAGCTGATCAGGGTCAATCTCGAACTTGAAGGTTTCGAGGTCGTGACCGCGGCCGATGGTGCCGAGTGTCTGGAAGTCGTCCATCGGGTGCGTCCCGATGTGGTGACGCTCGACATCGTCATGCCCCGGCTCGACGGGCTGCGGACCGCCGCCCGGTTGCGGGCCGATCCGCGGACGCGGGAGCTGCCGATAGCGGTGGTCAGCGGGTGCAGTGAGCTGGAGGCCGAGGCGGGGCGGGCGGCCGGGGTGGATGCGTTCCTGGCGAAGCCCTTCGAGCCGGTCGATCTCGTACGGGTGGTGCGGCGGCTCGCTGCGCGGCGGGCCTCGCAGCGGGTCGGGGAGTCGGTCGCCGGGGATGCCGCCGACGACGCGGAGCCCGCCGGGTCTCCGGTGTGCTGAGCCGGGGACGAGTCCGGTAAAAGGGTTCGCCTCCCCACCCCGTGTCTCTCGTACGCTGGTCCCGTGGACCCCGCAGAGCTCACCGGCACCGTGTTGCGTACGGTGCGATCCGCCGCGGTGGGTGAGCTCGGCGCACCCGTGCCGGCGCGCGTCGTCGTGGAGCGGCCGCGGCCCGGGGGAAGCGGTGACTACGCCACCAACGCCGCCCTGCAGCTCGCCCACGTCGCCGGGCGCGACCCCCTCGACGTCGCCGCGCTGCTGCGCGACCGGCTCGCCGCCCAGCCCGGCATCGACACCGTGACCGTCACCGGGCCCGGGTTCCTCAACATCACCCTCCGGACGGACGGCGATCCCGTCGAGGACGCGGTCGCCGCCGGGGAGCTGTTCGGGCACGGGGACTTCCTGGCCGGGAAGTCCGTCCACCTCGTTGCCGACGGGCACCCTCGTGCCCGCGTTCTCGCCGATTGCCTCCGGCGGCTCCTCCTCGCCGCCGGTGCTTCCCTCGACGAGCACGGTGAGCTTGTTCGGGTACGGGCCGTGCCTACCCCCTCCGTCCCCGGGGAGTTCCCCGCCGACGCGCTTCACTGGGCCTTCCTGCGCGCCCCCGCCCACCAACGGCCCCGTCTCACACCGGAACTGCTCCTCCGCCGCGAGGCCAACCCCCTCTTCCGTATCCAGTACGCCCACTCCCGCACCGCCGCGCTCGCCCGCGCCGCCACCGCCCTCGGCATCGACGCCGACCGGCCACCCGCCGCGCCCCCCGCCGCCCCCGTGCGGCACACTCGCTCCGACGGCGCCCTCCGCGCCGCCATCGGCGAGCTCCCCGCCGTCGTGGAGACCGCCGCCCGCCGCCGCGCGCCCGACCGGCTCGCCCGGCACCTCGACGTCCTGGCCGGCGCCTTCCTCGGTGCCGAGGCGGCCCACCCCGCCCTGCCCAGCGGCGACGAGGAGCCCACCGCCGTGCACCGCGCCCGGCTGCGCCGGGCCGCCGCCGCCGGCGTCGCCCTGCGCAACGGCCTCACCCTGCTCGGGATACGGGCCCCGGAGCACCTGTAGTCACCCGTGAGCCATCTGTGAACACCCCGCACCACCGAAGGAGTACCCCGCCGTGAGCCGATCCGCCCACCCCGCCGGGCCGCGGCACGGCGACGTGCTGCCCGAAGGGCACTACGCCGCACCGCCCGCCGACCTCAACGACCTCGACGCCCGCGTCTGGGCCCGTACCGTCGCCCGCGGCGCCGACGGCGTCGTCACCGTCGGCGGGCTGCCCGTGACCCGGCTCGCCCAGGAGTTCGGCACCCCGGCGTACTTCCTCGACGAGGACGACTTCCGCGCCCGCTGCCGCGCCTGGACCGACGCCTTCGAGGACGCCGACGTCTTCTACGCCGGCAAGGCGTTCCTCTCCCGCGCCGTCGTCCGCTGGCTGCGCGAGGAGGGGCTGAACCTCGACGTGTGCTCCGGCGGCGAGCTGGCGACCGCGCTGGCCGCCGGGATGCCGGCCGAGCGGATCGCGATGCACGGCAACAACAAGAGCCCGGCCGAGATCGAGCGTGCCGTCGAGGCCGGCGTCGGGCGGATCGTGCTCGACTCGTACCAGGAGATCGTCCGCGTCGCGCACCTCGCCGAGCGGCTCGGGAAGCGCCAGAGGGTGCAGATCCGGGTGACGGTCGGCGTCGAGGCGCACACGCACGAGTTCATCGCCACCGCCCACGAGGACCAGAAGTTCGGCCTCGCGCTCGCCGAAGGACAGGCGGCCGAGGCGGTACGGCGGGTGCTGAAGCTCGACTCCCTGGAGCTGGTCGGCATCCACAGTCACATCGGCTCGCAGATCTTCGACATGGCCGGCTTCGAGGTCTCCGCCCGCCGCGTCGTCGGGCTGCTCACCGAGATCCGCGACGAGCACGGGGTGGAGCTGCCCGAGATCGACCTCGGCGGCGGCCTCGGCATCGCGTACACCCCCGAGGACGATCCGCGCGAGCCGCACGAGATCGCCAAGGCCCTGCGCGACATCGTCTCCCGCGAGTGCAGCGCCGCCGGGCTGGCCATGCCGCGGCTGTCCGTCGAGCCGGGCCGGGCGATCGTCGGCCCGACCGCGTTCACGCTGTACGAGGTCGGCACGGTCAAGGAGCTGGAGGGGCTGCGTACGTACGTGAGCGTGGACGGCGGCATGTCGGACAACATCCGCACCGCGCTCTACGACGCCGAGTACTCGGTGGCGCTGGCCTCCCGCGCGTCCACGGCCGAGCCGATGCTCGCCCGCGTCGTCGGCAAGCACTGTGAGTCCGGCGACATCGTCGTACGCGACGCCTACCTCCCGGCGGACCTGGCGGTCGGCGACCTGCTCGCGGTGCCGGCCACCGGGGCGTACTGCCGCGCGATGGCGAGCAACTACAACCATGTGCTGCGCCCGCCCGTGGTGGCGGTGGCGGACGGCGCGGCGCGGGAGATCGTGCGCCGCGAAACGGAGGAGGACCTGCTGCGGCTCGACGTGGGCTGAGCAGCAGTCCGCTCATATCTCAAGCCGTAAACGGTACGTCTCGGCATCCGGACAGGGCGTCGCAATCGCCCGCCGCTGCGTGAGACTGGAATCGCCCCCCATCGGTGCACGTGAGGAACGAGGTCGTATGAGCGAGAGGCGTCCGCTGAAGGTGGCGCTCCTGGGCTGCGGGTCCGTCGGCTCCGAGGTCGCGCGCATCATGACGGCGAACGCCGCCGACCTCGCCGCCCGGATCGGCGCCCCGGTCGAGCTGGCGGGCGTCGCGGTGCGGCGCGCGGGGGTGGCGCGGCCGGGGATCCCGGACGAGCTGGTCACCACGGACGCCACGGCGCTGGTCAAACGCGGCGACATCGACATCGTCATCGAACTGATCGGCGGCCTGGAGCCGGCCCGTACGCTCATCACCACCGCCTTCGAGCACGGCGCCAGCGTCGTCACCGGCAACAAGGCGCTCCTCGCCGAGGACGGCCCCAGCCTGCACGCCGCCGCCGCCCGGCACGGCGTCGACCTCTACTACGAGGCCGCCGTCGCCGGCGCCATCCCGCTCGTCCGCCCGCTGCGCGAGTCGCTGGCCGGTGACAAGGTCAACCGCGTGCTCGGCATCCTCAACGGCACCACCAACTTCATCCTCGACCGCATGGACACCTCCGGCGCCGGCTACGCCGAGGCGCTGGAGGAGGCCACCGCGCTCGGCTACGCCGAGGCCGACCCCACCGCCGACGTCGAGGGCTACGACGCCGCCGCCAAGGCCGCGATCCTCGCCGGCATCGCCTTCCACACCCGGGTCCGCCTCGACGACGTACACCGCCAGGGCATCACCGAGATCACCGCCGCCGACATGGCGTCCGCGACCCGTATGGGCTGTACGGTCAAGCTGCTCGCCATCTGCGAGCGCACGCCCGACGGCACGTCCGTCACCGCGCGGGTGCATCCGGCGATGATCCCGAGGACGCACCCGCTGGCCTCCGTGCGCGAGGCGTACAACGCCGTCTTCGTCGAGGCCAGCGCCGCCGGGCAGCTCATGTTCTACGGCCCGGGCGCCGGCGGCGCCCCGACCGCGAGCGCCGTGCTCGGCGACCTCGTCGCGGTCGGCCGGCACCGGCTCAGCGGCGGCAGCGGGCCGGGGGAGAGCGCGTACGCGCAACTGCCGGTGGCGCCGCCCGACGGTGTCGTGACGCGGTACCACCTCAGCCTGGACGTGGCCGACCGGGCGGGCGTGCTCGCCCACGTGGCCGCGGTCTTCGCCGAGCACGACGTGTCCATCGACACGGTCAGGCAGCAGGGCAAGGACGGCGAGGCGTCGCTCGTGGTGGTCACGCACCGGGCGACGGACGCCGCGCTGGCGGCCACGGTCGAGGCGCTTCGGCAGCTGGAGACCGTCCGCGGCGTGGCGAGCACCATGCGGGTCGAAGGGGAGTGACGTAAGGAAATGGACGCAGTGATCGACGAACCGCGAATGTCGGGCACCCGCCAGTGGCGGGGCGTCATCGAGGAGTACCGCGACCGGCTGCCGGTCGGCGAGGCGACCCCGGTGGTGACGCTCCGGGAGGGCGGGACCCCGCTGGTGCCGGCCCAGGTGCTCTCCGCGCGCACGGGGTGCGATGTCCACCTGAAGGTGGAGGGCGCCAACCCCACCGGGTCCTTCAAGGACCGCGGCATGACGATGGCGATCTCCGTGGCGAAGGAGTCCGGCGCCCAGGCCGTCATCTGCGCCTCGACCGGCAACACCTCGGCCTCCGCGGCCGCCTATGCGGTGCGGGCCGGGCTGACCTGCGCCGTGCTGGTGCCACAGGGCAAGATCGCGCTGGGCAAGATGGGCCAGGCGCTCGTGCACGGGGCGCGCATCCTCCAGGTCGACGGCAACTTCGACGACTGCCTGACGCTGGCCCGCGCGCTGAGCGAGAAGTTCCCGGTGGCGCTGGTGAACTCCGTCAACCCGGTGCGCATCGAGGGCCAGAAGACCGCCGCCTTCGAGGTCGTGGACGCGCTCGGGGACGCCCCCGACATCCACGTCCTGCCCGTCGGCAACGCCGGCAACATCACCTCGTACTGGAAGGGCTACCGCGAGTACCACGGGGACGGCCTCGCCACCCGCGCCCCCCGGATGTGGGGCTACCAGGCGGCGGGCGCGGCGCCGATCGTGCGCGGCGAGCCGGTGAAGGACCCGAGCACGCTGGCCACCGCCATCCGCATCGGCAACCCCGCCTCGTGGGAGCTGGCCGAGCGGGCGCGCGACGAGTCCGGCGGGCACATCGAGGCGGTCACGGACCGGCAGATCCTGCGGGCGTACAAGCTGCTGGCCGCGCAGGAGGGCGTCTTCGTCGAGCCGGCCTCGGCGGCGAGCGTCGCGGGGCTGCTGCAGGCCGCCGAGCTGGGCCTGGTCGACCCCGGCCAGCGGATCGTCTGCACGGTCACGGGCAACGGCCTGAAGGACCCCGACTGGGCGGTCGCCGGCGCCCCGCAGCCCGTGGCCGTCCCGGTCGACGCGGACGCGGCGGCGGAGCGGCTGGGGCTGGCCTGACCGGGGCGCACCCGCGGCCCGTGCCCTGCGGCATACCCGCGTACGGCACGGGCGCACCGGCGTACGGCGCGGGTGGCAGCCCCCGCGGCCTGGGCGGACGGCCGTACGGCCCGGTCCCCGGGCGCGCACCGTACCGGCGGGCAGGCCGTGCGCCGGGGACGTGCGCGGGCCGCGCATCGAGCGCCTCCTGTGCGCCCTATGTCGCAAGGGAACCCACCTTCGATAAGCTGGCGTTGAGCCCGCCGGTGGAGTGTCCCGGGCACCCCCTTCGTATGTCGTCTGCACCGCCCCTCCGCGCGCGCACGGCGTGCCGCGGGGGCGCCGGTCGGGCACAGTCGTAACCGAGCTGATTTCCCCCACCGCCCGGGAGACCGGGTGAGAGTCACAAGGAGAGTCACGCAAGCGATGGCCGGTCCAGCCTTCCGCGCCGCGCCCGTACGCGTCCGCGTGCCGGCGACCAGCGCCAACCTCGGCCCCGGCTTCGACACGTTCGGACTCGCCCTCGGGCTGTACGACGACGTGGTCGTCCGGGTCGCCGACTCCGGGCTGCACGTCGACATCGCCGGCGAGGGCGCGGAGAACCTGCCCCGGGACGAGTCCCACCTGCTCGTACGGGCCATGCGCAGCGCCTTCGAGGCGCTGGGCGGGCAGCCGCGGGGCCTCGAAGTGGTGTGTGCCAACCGGATTCCGCACGGCCGCGGGCTCGGTTCGTCCGCCGCGGCGATCTGCGCCGGCATCATCGCGGCGCGGGCGGTGACGATAGGCGGCGCCGAGCGGTCGGGCGCCCTCGACGACACCGCGCTGCTGGAGCTGGCGACGGAGCTGGAGGGCCACCCCGACAACGTCGCGGCCTGTCTGCTCGGCGGTTTCACCCTGGCCTGGACGGACGACGGTACGGGCGGCGCGGGCACGGCGCCCGGGGACGCCCCCGCGGCGGTACGGGCCCTGCGGCTGGAGCCGGCCGGGGGCGTCGTCCCGGTGGTGTTCGTGCCCGGCAACCCGCTGTCCACCGCGGAGGCCCGCGGCCTGCTGCCCCGTACCGTGCCGCACGCCGACGCGGCGCTGACCGCCGCCCGCGCGGCGCTCTTCGTCGAGGCGCTGACCCGGCGCCCCGAGTTGCTGCTCACCGCCACCGAGGACCGGCTGCACCAGGACTACCGTGCGCCCGCGATGCCGGAGAGCACGGCGCTGGTGGCGCGGCTGCGCGCGGACGGCGTGCCCGCGGTGATCTCCGGCGCGGGGCCGACGGTGCTGGCGTTCGCCGAGGACGGCGCGGCCGAGAAGGTCGCCCGTTCGGCGGGCGAGGGCTGGGCTGCCAACCGGCTGGCCCTCGACCGGGAGGGGGCGAGCGTGCTGCCGCTGGCCTGACCGGCCGCGGCGGCCGTGCCACGCGACGTACGCGGGCACGCGCAGGTCAGAGGGACCGCGCGGAGCGCCCGCACGACGACCCGCACCACAGGTTGCACAACACGGAACCGGCGGCCGATGCCGGGAGAGGGGGAATGTCTGCAGGATCCGATAGTGTTAACCTCAAGGCAGCACCAGCGCACTTCAGTCGTAGGCTCAACACGGCAGTGCTGTGTGCTGGGGTCTCTCCGGGCCGCAGGGCCCGGGGGCAGGTCCCACAAGGGGATTTCCCCGCCGGGGCAGCCTTTCTTCCGGGAGCCTTCCACATTGCCTGAGCAGCCTGCCGGTGCAGTGACGCTCCCGAATCGGCACCGCTGTCGTGCGTGACACCCACCCGAGTGCCTCGTGCCATCAGCATGCCGACCCTGCACAGTCTTCACCGCCGTACGGCGGACCACCGCACCGACGCGGACCCGCGGACGCAAACGCACGGGCCGCAGCCGGAGAGCACGACCGGTCGCCGAGCCAGACAGGCCGACGCACCGCTCCAGGGAAGGACCCTTCGTGAGCGACACCACCGATCTGATGGGCGTCAACGCAGAGAACGCCGCCAGCCCAGCTTCTGGGGGTGCCTCCCAGCAGGAGACTGGGGCAGCTCCCGCAACCACCGCCGGTTCGACCAGGCGCCGTCGCGGCGCCGGCCTGGAGGGCATGGTCCTGGCGGAGCTCCAGCAGATCGCATCCGGCCTCGGGATCCGGGGCACCGCTCGGATGCGCAAGAGCCAGCTCATCGAGGTGATCAGGGAGAGGCAGGGCGCCGACGGCGGCAAGCCCGCCGAGGCCAAGGCCGAGAAGGCCGCCGACAAGGCGGGCAAGGACGCGCAGGCCGACGGCGGCGCGGCGCGGCCGAAGCGCCGGGCCACCTCCCGGGCGCGTACCGACGCGGCCGAGCCGGCCGAGGGCGACGGCCGCAAGGACGACGGCGACTCGCGGATCGACATTCCCGGCCAGCCCGTCAAGGTGCAGGACACCGGCGCCGAGCAGAACGGCGGCGAGAAGGCCGACAAGGGCGAGAAGGCCGAGAAGGCCGACAAGTCCGAGAAGGGCGGCGACGCCAAGCAGTCCGGCGACGGCGGCCGGCAGAAGGGCGACCGCCAGGGTGGCGGCGACCGGCAGGGCGACCGGCAGAGCGGCGGGCGCCGCGACCGGCAGAACCGCCGCAACAAGGGCGACGACGGCGGCGGCCAGGGCGGTGGCGGCGGCCAGCAGAACCAGGGCGGCGGCGGCCGGCAGCAGCAGCAACAGCAGCAGGACGACGACTTCGACGGCGGCCGGCGCGGCCGCAGGGGCCGCTACCGCGACCGCCGCGGGCGCCGCGGTGGCCGTGAGGACTTCAGCGAGCCGCAGATCGCCGAGGACGACGTCCTGATCCCGGTCGCGGGCATCCTCGACATCCTCGACAACTACGCCTTCGTCCGCACCTCCGGCTACCTGCCGGGCCCCAACGACGTGTACGTCTCGCTGGCCCAGGTGCGCAAGAACGGCCTGCGCAAGGGCGACCACGTCACGGGCGCCGTGCGCCAGCCGCGCGACGGCGAGCGCCGGGAGAAGTTCAACGCGCTCGTCCGGCTCGACTCGGTCAACGGCCAGGGGCCGGAACAGAGCCGCGGCCGGGCGGAGTTCGGCAAGCTCACCCCGCTCTACCCGCAGGACAGGCTGCGGCTGGAGAGCGACCCGGGTGCGCTGACGCCGCGCATCATCGACCTGGTCTCGCCCATCGGCAAGGGGCAGCGCGGGCTGATCGTGGCACCGCCGAAGACCGGCAAGACGATGATCCTGCAGTCGATCGCCAACGCGATCACCACGAACAACCCCGAGTGCCACCTCATGGTCGTCCTCGTCGACGAGCGGCCCGAGGAGGTCACCGACATGCAGCGGTCGGTGAAGGGCGAGGTCATCTCCTCGACCTTCGACCGCCCGGCGGAGGACCACACCACGGTCGCCGAGCTGTCCATCGAGCGGGCCAAGCGGCTCGTCGAGCTGGGCCACGACGTCGTCGTGCTGCTCGACTCGATCACCCGGCTGGGCCGCGCGTACAACCTGGCGGCGCCCGCCTCCGGCCGCATCCTGTCCGGCGGTGTGGACTCCACGGCGCTCTACCCGCCGAAGAAGTTCTTCGGCGCCGCGCGCAACATCGAGGACGGCGGCTCGCTGACCATCCTGGCCACCGCGCTGGTCGAGACCGGCTCGCGGATGGACGAGGTGATCTTCGAGGAGTTCAAGGGCACCGGCAACATGGAGCTGCGGCTCGACCGCAAGCTCTCGGACAAGCGCATCTTCCCCGCGGTCGACGTGGACGCCTCCGGTACCCGCAAGGAGGAGATCCTGATGGGCAGCGACGAGCTGGCCATCGTCTGGAAGCTCCGCCGGGTGCTGCACGCGCTGGACCAGCAGCAGGCCATGGAGCTGCTGCTGGACAAGATGAAGCAGACCAAGAGCAACGCGGAGTTCCTGCTGCAGATCCAGAAGACGACGCCCACGCCCAACGGCGACTGACGCGCAACCCGGCGCCGGTCCCACGCGAACCGGTGCAGGTCGGGCAGTTTTCGTAGGCAAAAGCCTCCCCTTGGAACGAGGGGAGGCTTTTGCGCGTTCAGCAGGACGTGTGTAACCCTTTTAGGTGATCCCTGTCGGGGAATGTGGGGAAAAGTTCGGATATACCCGCGGTCATCAGGGACCTGAGCGGCTGAGGTGAGGAGCCGATGACGGAACCGTACGAAGCCGGGGATCCCGGCCGCCGGCCGCGCAGCCGACGCCGCAAGGCGGTCCTCGTGGCGGTCTGGACGCTCGTCGGGGTGATGGTCCTCGGCGGGGCCGGCTTCACGTACCTCTACTTCCGTTTCAACGGCAACCTGACCAGCGTCGACCTGGACGCCAAGCTGGGCGGCGACCGGCCCGAGGACCTGCCGGGCGGCTCCATGGACATCCTCGTCCTCGGCTCCGACTCCCGGGCCGGCGCGAACGCCGAGTACGGCCGCGACGGCGGCGGCGCCCGCTCCGACACCGCGATGATCGTGCACGTCTACGAGGACCGGAAACGCGCCAGCGTCGTCAGCATCCCCCGCGACACGCTCGTCGACCGCCCCGAGTGCGCCCGCGACGACGGTGACACCGCGCCCGCCGCGAAGCGCGCCATGTTCAACGAGTCGTACTCCGTCGGCGGCCCGGCCTGCACGGTCAAGACCGTGGAGAAGATGACCGGGGTGCGCATGGACCACTTCGTCGAGGTCGACTTCAGCGGCTTCAAGCGGCTCATCGACCAGCTCGGCGGGGTGGAGATCACCACCCGCCAGGACATCGACGACCCCGACAGCCACCTCGACCTCAAGGCCGGCACGCACACCCTGGACGGCGAGCAGGCGCTCGGCCTGGTCCGTACCCGCAAGGGCGTCGGCGACGGCAGCGACCTGGGCCGGATAGAGCTGCAGCAGGTGTTCGTCAAGGCACTGGTGCAGCAGGTCGGTCAGGTCGACCTGCTGACCAGCCCCGCGAAGCTCCTCGGGCTCGCCGACACCGCCACCAAGTCGATCACGACGGACGACGGCCTGGGCACGGTGAACAAGCTGCGCCGGCTGGCCGAGAGCATGGGCGACATAGGCCCGGGCGACATGCAGATGGCGACCCTGCCGGTGACGGCCGACAAGCAGGACCCCAACCGCGTCGTACCGAGGGAGAAGGAGTCCGCGCAGGTCTGGAAGGCGCTGCGGGAGGACCGGTCGATACCGAAGTCGGCGCTGAAGGACACCGGGGGCGGGCAGGCGGACCGTGACGTCGTCGCCGCCCCGCCGGCCGGGAGCGACGGCCTGGAGGAGGTCGCGCCGGGCGGCGGTGCACAGGCGGCCGCGGGCTGACCCCGGGGCGTGAGCGCCCTGCGGGCCCCGGCGGGGGAGCGCAGGCCGTGGAATAAAGCGGGCGCGGGGCCCGTTTTGGCGAGCACGACCGGTCCTCGTAGACTGGTACGTCGGCCCCGGTTCACGTGACGCATCCGCCGATCGACCCGGAGCCCTCCCGAACCTAGGAGAATCCCTTGAAGCGCGACATCCACCCGGAGTACGTGGAGACCCAGGTGAGCTGCACCTGCGGTAACTCCTTCACCACCCGGAGCACCGTCACCTCCGGCACCATCCGCGCGGACATCTGCTCCGCGTGCCACCCGTTCTACACGGGCAAGCAGAAGATCCTCGACACCGGTGGCCGCGTGGCCCGCTTCGAGGCCCGCTTCGGCAAGCAGGCCGCGGCGAAGAAGTAGCTCGTGCGCGTGCGCCGGGCCGGCCGCCCCGAAGAGGGGCGGACCGGGCCGGCGCACGTTTTTCGTCCCGTCCGGCCGCCCGCCCCAGGTCCTGCTACTTCCCCCTACGGAGCGCCCCACGATGTTCGAGGTCGTCAAGGATCTCATCGGCGAGCACGCCACCCTTGAGCAGCAGCTCGCCGACCCCGGTGTGCACGCCGACCAGCGCCGCGCCACCCGGCTCAACAAGCGCTACGCCGAGCTGACCCCGATCATCGCCGCGTACCGCGCCTGGGAGCGCGCCGGCGAGGATGCCGCCGACGCCCGCGAGCTGGCCGCCGAGGACTCGGACTTCGCCGCCGAGGCCAAGAGCCTGGAGCGGGAGCGCGAGGAGCTGACGGAGCGGCTGCGGCTGCTGCTCGTACCGCGCGATCCCAGCGACGGCAAGAACGTCATCCTGGAGGTCAAGGCGGGCGAGGGCGGCGAGGAGTCCGCGCTGTTCGCCGGCGACCTGCTGCGGATGTACCTGCGCTACGCCGAGCGGCAGGGCTGGAGGACGGAGCTGCTGGACGCCAACGAGTCCGACCTCGGCGGCTACAAGGACGTCTCCGTCTCGGTGAAGCTCAAGGGCAGCGCCGCCGTGGAGCCCGGCCAGGGCGTGTGGGCGCGGCTGAAGTACGAGGGCGGCGTGCACCGCGTGCAGCGGGTGCCGGCCACCGAGTCGCAGGGCCGGATCCACACCTCCGCCGCCGGCGTGCTGGTGCTGCCCGAGGCCGAGGACGTCGACGAGGTCGAGATCGGCCCGGGCGACCTGCGCATCGACGTCTACCGCTCCTCGGGCCCGGGCGGCCAGTCCGTCAACACGACGGACTCCGCGGTACGGATCACGCACCTGCCCACGGGCATCGTGGTCTCCTGCCAGAACGAGAAGAGCCAGCTCCAGAACAGGGAGCAGGCGATGCGTATCCTGCGGGCGAGGCTGCTCGCCGAGGCGCAGGAGGAGGCGGAGAAGGAGGCGGCGGACGCGCGCCGCAGCCAGGTGCGTACGGTGGACCGGTCGGAGCGCATCCGCACGTACAACTTCCCGGAGAACCGGATCTCCGACCACCGGGTCGGGTTCAAGGCGTACAACCTGGACCAGGTGCTCGACGGGGAGTTGGACGCGGTGATCCAGGCATGCGTGGACGCGGACGCCGCGGCCAAGCTCGCGGACGCGGGCTGAGCACCGCACGGGATACGGCCGAGGGACCGGAGGGAACGTGAACCTGCTGCTCGTCGAAGTGGCACAGGCCACGCGGCGGCTCGCCGACGCCGGCGTGCCCTCCCCGCGGTTCGACGCGGAGGAACTGGCGGCGTACGTGCACGGCGTGCCCCGCGGCGAGCTGCACCGCGTCGCCGACGCCGACTTCGACGCCCGCTACTGGGAGGCCGTCGCCCGCCGCGAGGCCCGCGAGCCGCTGCAGCACATCACCGGCGTCGCCTACTTCCGCTATCTGGAACTCCAGGTCGGCCCCGGCGTCTTCGTGCCCCGGCCGGAGACCGAGTCCGTGGTGGACTGGGCCATAGCGGCCGTCCGCGCGATGGACGTCGTCGAGCCGCTGATCGTCGACCTGTGCACCGGCTCCGGCGCCATCGCGCTGGCCATGGCGCAGGAGGTGCCGCGGGCCGCCGTGCACGCGGTCGAGCTGGAGGAGACGGCGCTCACCTGGGCGCGCAAGAACGCCGCGCACAACGACGGCGGCGCCCGGGTCGTGCTGCACCATGGAGACGCGCGTACCGCGCTGCCGGAACTGAACGGCCAGGTCGACCTGGTCATCAGCAATCCGCCGTACATCCCGCTGACCGAGTGGGAGCATGTCGCCCCGGAAGCCCGCGACCACGACCCGCAGGCCGCGCTCTTCTCCGGCGAGGACGGCCTCGACCTCATCCGCGGTCTGGAGGTCGCGGCCCGGCGGCTGCTGCGCCCCGGCGGGGTGCTGGTCGTCGAGCACGCCGACACCCAGGGCGGCCAGGTGCCGTGGCTCTTCACCGAGGAACGCGGCTGGGCGGACGCCGCCGACCACCCCGACCTCAACAACCGGCCTCGATTCGCGACCGCCCGCAGGGTCCGTACCTGAGAAGGAGATAGACATGGCACGGCGCTACGACTGCAGCGATGCGGCCGATCGCAAGACCGGGCTGCGCGAGGCCGCGTCCGCAGTCCGCCGCGGCGAGCTGGTCGTCCTGCCCACCGACACGGTCTACGGCATCGGCGCCGACGCCTTCGCCGACGAGGCGGTGGCGGCGCTGCTGGACGCCAAGGGCCGCGGGCGCAGCATGCCCACCCCGGTGCTCATCGGCTCGCCGAACACGCTGCACGGGCTGGTCAAGGACCTCAGCGAGGAGGCGTGGGAGCTGATCGACGCCTTCTGGCCGGGCGCGCTGACCGTCGTCGCCAAGCACCAGCCGTCGCTGACCTGGGACCTGGGCGAGACCCGCGGCACGGTGGCGGTACGGATGCCGCTGCACCCGGTGGCGCTCGAACTGCTCAAGGAGGTCGGCCCGATGGCCGTCTCCAGCGCCAACCTCACCGGCCACCCCGCCCCCCAGGACTGCGACGCCGCCCAGGAGATGCTGGGGGAGTCGGTCTCGGTCTATCTCGACGGCGGCCCGACGCCGGCCGCGGTGCCGTCCTCGATCGTGGACATCACCGGCCGTACGCCGGTGCTGCTGCGCGAGGGCGCGGTGACCGCGGAGCAACTGCGCGAGGTCGCAGGCGGGCTCGAGGTCGCCAGTTGACCGCGCCCGAAGGGCGCACGGGGGACATACAGGGATTCCGGATCCTCCACGTCAGCACCGGCAACGTCTGCCGCTCGCCGATCACCGAGCGGCTGACGCGGCATGCCCTCGACGTGCGCCTCGGCCCGCGGCCCGCGGCGGGCATCGCGGTGGAGAGCGCGGGCACCTGGGGGCACGAGGGCGCGCCGATGGAGGCGCACGCGGCGACGGTGCTGCGCGAGTCGGGGGCGGACCCGGACGGGTTCGCGGCCCGGGAGCTGCGCGACGAGCACGTGATCCGGGCGGATCTGGTGCTGACCGCGACCCGGGACCACCGGGCGCAGGTGATCTCCATGGGGCACTCCGCGGGGCTGCGCACATTCACGCTCAAGGAGTTCGCCCGGCTGGTACGGGCCATAGACTCCGCCACCCTTCCGCCGGCCCGCGAGGGCCCGGTGGCGCGTGCGCACGCGCTGGTGCAGGCCGCGGCCGCGCTGCGCGGCTGGCTGCTGGCGCCCAGCCCGGCGGCGGACGAGGTGTACGACCCGTACGGGGCGCCCGTACCGTACTTCCGGCGGATCGCCGAGGAGATCGGGCAGGCGCTCGATCCGGCGGTGACGGCGCTCACAGGCGTGCCGGCCGCCGCCTGACGATGGCCGGATGCAACCGGTCGGGCGCCTGACGGGTCTCTTTCTGTACGGGCCCGGACGGGCTTGCGTCCGTACCCGGAGAACCGAGGCCCTGGAGCGGGCTAATGTGTGTGGCTGAACGGAACAGCGAAACCTCTGGGGCAGCTTGTGCGTGAATACCTGCTGACGCTGTGCATCGCAGCCGCTGTCACGTATCTGCTGACCGGCCCGGTGCGGAAGTTCGCGATCGCGGCCGGCGCGATGCCGGAAATCCGGGACCGTGACGTGCACAGCGAGCCGACGCCGAGGCTCGGCGGCATCGCCATGTTCGGCGGGATGTGTGCCGCGCTGCTCGTCGCGTCGCAGTTGCAGGCCTTCGAGCGGGTCTTCGAGCTCAACGAGCCCAAGGCCCTCCTGTCCGGCGCCGCGCTGATCTGGCTGATCGGCGTGCTGGACGACAAATGGGGCGTGGACGCCCTGCTCAAGCTCGGCGCGCAGATGATCGCCGCCGGCGTCATGGTGCTGCAGGGCCTGACGATCCTGTGGATCCCGGTCCCGGGTGTGGGCACGGTCGTACTGACGCCGATGCAGGGCACGCTGCTGACCGTGGCGCTCGTCGTCATCTCGATCAACGCCGTCAACTTCGTGGACGGTCTCGACGGGCTGGCCGCCGGCATGGTGGGCATCGCCTCCGCGGCGTTCTTCATCTACGCGTACCGCATCTGGTTCGGCTACGGGATCGAGGCCGCCGCCCCCGCCGCGCTCTTCTCCGCCGTGCTGCTGGGCATGTGCGTCGGCTTCCTGCCGCACAACGTGCACCCGGCGCGGATCTTCATGGGCGACTCGGGATCGATGCTGCTGGGCCTGGTGCTGGCCGCCGGGGCGATCTCCATCACCGGGCAGGTGGATCCGGACGCGCTGAAGGTCTTCGCGGGCAGCGAGAAGCAGGCGGTGCGCTCGACGGTGCCGGTGTTCATCCCGCTGGTGCTGCCGCTGACGATCCTGGCGATCCCGATGCTGGACCTGGTGCTGGCCGTCGTACGGCGCACATGGCGCGGCCAGTCGCCGTTCGCGGCCGACCGCGGTCATCTGCACCACCGGCTGCTGGAGATGGGCCACTCGCACATGCGGGCCGTGCTGCTCATGTATTTCTGGTCGGCGCTGGTCGCGTTCGGGATGGTGGCGTTCTCGGTGCAGGCCGACAACGTCTGGCTGGTGCTGATGGCGGTCGGGCTGAGCGCCGCGGGGCTGGTGCTGTTGCTGCTGCCGCGGTTCGCCCCGAAGACGCCGTCCTGGGCCAACAAGCTCGTACCGCCGCGCTACCGGCGCCCCGGGGACGCCGGCGACGGGCCCGGCGGCGAAGGTCCCGGCGACGGTACGGGGCCGCAGGGCGACCCGGCGCCGGCCGGCGGTGCCGCGGCCGAGGGGGCGAACGGTGCGAACGGGACGCCGGGTTCACAGGAGCACGAGCTCGTGCCCGCGGGCATCAGCGGTTCGACGGCGGTGGGGGAGCGCTCGCGCTGGCGCCGGGCCGGACATTGAGCCCTTTAGCAGGCATATCCCCAGATGAGCGGAGCGACGCGGCCGGCGTACCCCCTTCGTGTGACGGGGGGCACACTTACCGAGTAAAGCTCGGGTCAAGATGCTTGTGATACCGTTCACGAGAACCCGGTGCAGAGCCGAAGGACCGTAGTGCGACGGTTCTCTGGCGCGATGCCCCTCGACGCGGTGCACTCGCTCCGGGGACATGCTCGTCACCGTCGACCAGTTGCTCCCGACTCCCGCCGGAGACTCCTCTTATGCAGGTCAACGACGCCCGGATCCTCCGTGGCGCCGCGATCCCGACCGCCCTCGCCGGCGTCGTGGCAGTGATCATCAGTTCACTCGCGGCCGGTGTGAAGGGCGGTGTGGGAGCCGCCGCAGCCACCGTGGTGGTCCTTGCCTTCTTCTGTCTCGGTCTCTTCGCACTGCAGCACTTCTCGCGCAAGAACCCCGAGCTGTTCCTCGGGATCGCGCTGATCACCTA
This sequence comes from Streptomyces sp. B5E4, assembly GCF_039871555.1. Taxonomy (NCBI): domain Bacteria; kingdom Bacillati; phylum Actinomycetota; class Actinomycetes; order Kitasatosporales; family Streptomycetaceae; genus Streptomyces; species Streptomyces sp. B5E4. The sequence goes on along the minus strand of NZ_JBDPMI010000009.1, from coordinate 112,764 downwards.
CACCTCCCAGGTGTTGCTGCTCGCCGTCGTGATGGGCCTGTTCAACGACACGACGCTCTTCAACACCAAGGCGTTCGGCTTCACGGTGCTCGCCGCGGCGCTGGTGTTCACCGCGGCCATGGGCCGTACCCACTTCCGGCTGAAGTTGCCGTACGTGGAACCGGAGCGAGAAACCGGAGCGGGTGAACAGCGCTCCGGGACAACCACCGAGGCCGGGCGATGAGGGGCGCTGCCCGAGCAGTGATCCGCTACTGCTATCGTCCCCCTGCCGCGCCGGTGCGCGCGTGCGCAGTGGGCCGCAGGGCCGCACCGCACCCCGCCGGCCGTATCCCGTCCTGTCACGTACCGCTCTCCAGCGGTGCACAACGCCGACACATTGAGGTTGCCGTAGCCATGCGTCACGCCGAAGGAGCTCGCCGGTGAGTGCTGCTGATACGACGCTCGCTTTCGACGCGAGTTGCAAGATCTTCGTTGATGGTGGTTGCGGCTTCCAGTCTCCCGGCCTGCACTCGTTCGTCTTCAAGCCGATGTTCACGATCGGCGGCTTCGAGTTCAACAAGCCGATCCTGCTGGCGCTGGTGACGACGCTGGTGCTCTGCGTCTTCTTCTGGAAGGCGTTCGCCAGCCCCAAGGTCGTCCCGGGCAAGCTGCAGATGGTCGCCGAGTCCGGCTACGACTTCGTCCGCCGCGGCATCGTCTACGAGACCATCGGCAAGAAGGAGGGCGAGAAGTGGGTGCCGCTGCTGGTCTCCCTCTTCTTCTTCATCTGGCTGATGAACCTCTGGTCGATCGTCCCGCTCGCCCAGTTCCCGGTGACCTCGATCATCGCCTTCCCGGCCGCCCTGGCGGGCGTGGTCTACGTGACCTGGATGACCCTGACCTTCAAGCGGCACGGCTTCGTCGGCGGGTTCAAGAACCTCACCGGCTACGACAAGTCGCTGGGCGGCGTGCTGCCGCTGGTCATGCTGATCGAGTTCTTCTCCAACGTGCTCGTGCGGCCCTTCACGCACGCGGTGCGGCTCTTCGCGAACATGTTCGCCGGCCACCTGCTGCTCGTGATGTTCACCATCGCCACCTGGTTCTTCATGAACAGCTGGGGCTTCGCCTACGCGCCCGTGGCCTTCGTGATGGTCATGGTGATGATCGCCTTCGAGCTCTTCATCCAGGCCGTCCAGGCGTACGTGTTCGTCGTGCTGACCGCCAGCTACATCTCGGGCGCGCTCGAAGAGGCGCACTGAGCCACCGCACCACCCGCACCACCCCGAATCGTCCGGTGGCCAACCCCCACCGGCCCGTAGAAGAGAAGGAAGAAACACCCATGGCTGTCATGGAGACTCTCGCCGCCGTCGAGATCAAGGGCAACCTCGGCGCCATCGGCTACGGCCTCGCCGCGATCGGCCCCGGTGTCGGCATCGGCTACATCTTCGGTAACGGTGTGCAGGCCATGGCCCGCCAGCCCGAGGCCGTCGGCCTGATCCGGCAGAACATGATTCTGGGCTTCGCCTTCTGTGAGGCGCTCGCCCTCATCGGCATCGTCATGCCGTTCGTTTACCCGTCCTGAGCGGACTCCTTCCGACGAAAGGCATCGATGTGAACCTCCTGCAGATCGCGGCCGAAGAGGAGCAGAACCCTCTCGTCCCGCCGATGCCGGAACTCGTCATCGGCCTGATCGCCTTCCTCATCGTCTTCGGCCTGCTGGCCAAGAAGCTCCTGCCCCGCATCAACGAGGTGCTGGAGGAGCGCAAGGCGGCCATCGAGGGCGGCATGGAGAAGGCCGAGGCCGCCCAGATCGAGGCGGAGCAGACGCTGGACCAGTACAAGGCCCAGCTCGCCGAGGCCAGGCACGAGGCCAACCGGCTGCGCGAGGAGGCTCGCGAGCAGGGTTCGGCCCTCATCGCCGAGATGCGGGCCGAGGGCCAGCGGCAGCGTGAGGAGATCATCGCCGCCGGTCACGCCCAGGTCGAGGCCGACAAGAAGGCCGCTTCGCTGGCGCTGCGCCAGGACGTCGGCGCGCTGGCCACCGAGCTGGCCGGCCGGCTGGTCGGCGAGTCCCTGGAGGACCACGCCCGGCAGAGCCGCGTCGTCGACCGGTTCCTGGACGAGCTGGAGTCCAAGGCCGCCGCCCAGTCCGGGACGAAGGCCGAGGCCGGGGCATGAACGGAGCGAGCCGCGAGGCGCTGGCCGCCGCCCGGGAGCAGCTCGACGCGCTGACCGACCACACTTCGGTCGATGCGGCGAAGCTCGCCGAGGAGCTGGCCGCCGTGACCGCGCTGCTGGACCGCGAGGTGACGCTGCGGCGGGCGCTGACCGACCCGGCGCAGCCAGGCGAGGCCAAGGCCGAGCTGGTCGGCCGGGTCCTCGGCGGACAGATCGGCGGCGAGGCCGCCGACCTGGTCGCCGGGATGGTACGGGCCCGCTGGTCGCGGGCGCGCGACCTGGTCGACGTGCTTGAGGAGCTCGCCGACACCGCGGACCTCACCGCCGCCCAGCGAGCGGGGCAGCTCGACGACGTGGAGGACGAGCTGTTCCGGTTCGGCCGGATCGTCACGGGCGACAAGGAGCTGCGCGGGGCGCTCACCGACCGGGTGGGCACCAGGACCGCCAAGGCCGGGCTGCTGCACACGCTGCTGGGCGGACGGGCGAACCCGGTCACCGAGCGGCTGGTCGTGCGGCTCGTCGAGCGGCCGCGGGGCCGTAGCCTGGAAGGGGGCCTGGAGGCCCTGTCCAAGCTCGCCGCGGAGCGCCGGGACCGGATGGTCGCGGTCGTGTCCACCGCCGTGCCGCTCAGCGACGGGCAGAAGGAGCGCCTGGGCGCCGCGCTGTCCCGGCTGTACGGCCGGGACATGCACCTGAACCTGGACGTGGACCCCGCGGTCCTCGGCGGGATCTCGGTGCGGGTGGGCGACGAGGTCATCAACGGCTCCGTCGCCGACCGCCTCGACGAGGTGAAGCGCGGGATGGCGGGCTGACGGTCACCGATCGTCACACACCAACTCCAGAGCATCACCAGCGGCCCGAGTGGGGCCGTGGACGCAAGAACTTACGGGCCCAACAAGGAGAGCAGGGAACCCAGATGGCGGAGCTCACGATCCGGCCGGAGGAGATCCGGGACGCGCTGGAGAGCTATGTCCAGTCGTACCAGCCGGACGCGGCCTCGCGCGAAGAGGTCGGCACGGTATCGCAGGCCATGGACGGCATCGCCAAGATCGAGGGGCTGCCCTCGGCGATGGCGAACGAGCTGCTGAAGTTCGAGGACGGCACCCTCGGCCTCGCCCTCAACCTGGAGGAGCGGGAGATCGGTGCGGTCGTCCTCGGCGAGTTCAGGGGCATCGAGGAGGGGCAGCCGGTCACCCGCACCGGCGAAGTCCTGTCCGTGCCGGTCGGCGACGGTTACCTGGGCCGGGTCGTCGACCCCCTGGGCAACGCGGTGGACGGCCTCGGCGAGATCGCGACCGAGGGCCGCCGTGCGCTGGAGCTGCAGGCTCCCTCGGTCATGCAGCGCAAGTCGGTGCACGAGCCGATGGAGACCGGCTACAAGGCCGTCGACTCGATGACCCCCATCGGCCGCGGCCAGCGCCAGCTGATCATCGGTGACCGGCAGACGGGCAAGACCGCTCTCGGCATCGACACGATCATCAACCAGCGCGACAACTGGCGCTCCGGCGACCCGAACAAGCAGGTCCGCTGCATCTACGTGGCGATCGGCCAGAAGGGCTCCACCATCGCCGGCGTGCGCGGCGCGCTGGAGGAGGCCGGTGCGCTGGAATACACCACGATCGTGGCGGCCCCGGCGTCCGACCCGGCGGGCTTCAAGTACCTGGCCCCCTACACCGGCTCGGCCATCGGCCAGCACTGGATGTACCAGGGCAAGCACGTCCTGATCATCTTCGACGACCTGTCCAAGCAGGCCGAGGCGTACCGCGCCGTGTCGCTGCTGCTGCGCCGCCCGCCGGGCCGCGAGGCGTACCCCGGTGACGTCTTCTACCTGCACTCCCGGCTGCTGGAGCGCTGCGCCAAGCTCTCCGACGAGATGGGCGCGGGCTCGATGACGGGTCTGCCGGTCATCGAGACCAAGGCGAACGACGTGTCGGCGTACATTCCGACCAACGTGATCTCCATCACCGACGGCCAGTGCTTCCTGGAGTCCGACCTGTTCAACTCGGGCCAGCGCCCGGCGCTGAACGTCGGTATCTCCGTCTCCCGCGTCGGCGGTGCCGCCCAGCACCGCGCGATCCGGCAGGTCTCCGGCCGGCTGAAGCTGGACCTGGCGCAGTTCCGCGAGCTGGAGGCGTTCGCCGCCTTCGGCTCCGACCTGGACGCCGCCTCCAAGGCGGCCCTGGAGCGGGGCCAGCGCATGATGGAGCTGATGAAGCAGCCGCAGTACGCGCCCTTCCCCACCGAGGACCAGGTCGTGTCCGTGTGGTCCGGCACCAACGGGATCCTGGACGACGTGCCCGTCGCGGACGTCAAGCGGTTCGAGCGCGAGCTGCTCGACCACCTGCACCGCGAGGACAAGGACCTGCTCACGGGCATCCGTGAGGGCGGCAAGATGCCCGACGAGACCGTCGAGGCGCTGCGCGCCGCGGTCGAGTCCTTCAAGCGGCAGTTCGAGACCTCGGACGGCAAGCTGCTGGGCGAGGGCTGAGCATGGGCGCCCAGATGCGGGTCTACAAGAGGCGGATCCGTAGCGTCTCTGCGACCAAGAAGATCACCAGGGCGATGGAGATGATCGCCGCCTCGCGCGTCGTCAAGGCGCAGCGCCAGGTGGCGGCCTCCACGCCGTACGCGACCGAGCTGACCAGCGCCGTCACGGCGGTGGCGGCGGGCTCCGAGACCAAGCACCCGCTGACCACCGAGGTGGACCGGCCGGTGCGGGCCGCGGTGCTGATGATCACCAGCGACCGCGGTCTGGCCGGCGGCTACAACTCCAACGCCATCAAGCAGACCGAGGCGCTGACCAACCGGCTGACCGGCGAGGGCAGGCAGGTCGACCACTTCATCGTCGGCCGCAAGGGTGTGTCCTACTTCGGCTTCCGCGAGCGGCCGGTGGCCGAGTCCTGGACCGGCTTCACCGACAACCCGACGTACGCGGACGCGAAGAAGGTGGCCGCGCCGCTCATCGAGGCGCTGAGCAAGGAGACCTCGGAGGGCGGCGTGGACGAGATCCACATCGTCTACACCGAGTTCCACTCGATGATGACGCAGACCGCGGTGGACAAGCGGCTGCTCCCGATCGTCTTCGAGAAGACCGCCGCGGACTCCGCGGAGGTCTTCGAGGAGGCGCGCAAGAAGGAGCAGGAATACCACGCGCTGTACGACTTCGAGCCGTCCGCGGACGGCGTGCTCGACGCGCTGCTGCCGCGGTACGTCGAGAGCCGGATCTACAACGCGCTGCTGCAGTCGGCCGCCTCCAAGCACGCCGCCACCCGCCGTGCGATGAAGTCGGCGACGGACAACGCCGAGGAGCTCATCAAGTCGCTCACGCGGCTTGCCAACCAGGCCCGCCAGGCCGAAATCACCCAGGAAATCAGCGAGATCGTCGGTGGTGCGAACGCTCTCGCCGACGCCTCTGCGGGGAGTGACCGATAATCATGACCACTGCTACGACCACCGAAGCGAAGGCCACGGCGACCGGCCGCGTCGCGCGGGTCATCGGCCCGGTCGTCGACGTGGAGTTCCCCGTCGACGCGATGCCCGACATCTACAACGCGCTGACCGTCGAGGTCGCCGACCCCGCCAAGGCGGGTGAGATCAAGGTGCTGACCCTGGAGGTCGCGCAGCACCTCGGCGAGGGGGTGGTCCGCGCCATCTCCATGCAGCCCACCGACGGCCTGGTCCGCCAGGCGCCGGTGACCGACAGCGGCGAGGGCCTCACCGTCCCCGTCGGCGACGTCACCAAGGGCCGGGTGTTCAACACCCTGGGTGAGATCCTCAACGACGAGGTCGACGAGTCGGAGATCCAGGAGCGCTGGGCGATCCACCGCACCGCGCCCCCCTTCGACCAGCTCGAAGCCAAGACCGAGATGTTCGAGACCGGCCTGAAGGTCGTCGACCTGCTCACCCCGTACGTCAAGGGCGGCAAGATCGGCCTGTTCGGCGGCGCGGGCGTCGGCAAGACCGTGCTCATCCAAGAGATGATCATGCGTGTGGCCAAGCTGCACGAGGGCGTCTCGGTGTTCGCCGGCGTCGGCGAGCGCACCCGTGAGGGCAACGACCTCATCGCGGAGATGGCCGAGTCCGGCGTGCTGCCGCAGACCGCGCTGGTCTTCGGCCAGATGGACGAGCCGCCGGGCACCCGGCTGCGCGTCGCCCTGGCCGGTCTGACGATGGCGGAGTACTTCCGCGACGTGCAGAAGCAGGACGTGCTGTTCTTCATCGACAACATCTTCCGCTTCACCCAGGCCGGCTCCGAGGTCTCCACCCTGCTGGGCCGCATGCCCTCCGCGGTGGGCTACCAGCCGAACCTGGCGGACGAGATGGGTCTGCTCCAGGAGCGCATCACCTCGACCCGAGGCCACTCGATCACCTCGATGCAGGCGATCTACGTGCCCGCGGACGACTACACCGACCCGGCCCCGGCGACCACCTTCGCCCACCTCGACGCGACGACGGAGCTGTCCCGTCCGATCTCGGAGAAGGGCATCTACCCCGCGGTGGACCCGCTGGCCTCCACCTCCCGGGTGCTCGACCCGCGCTACATCGCGCAGGACCACTACGAGTGCGCCACCCGCGTGAAGGCGATCCTGCAGAAGTACAAGGACCTGCAGGACATCATCGCCATTCTGGGTATGGACGAGCTGTCCGAGGAGGACAAGCTCACCGTCTCCCGGGCTCGCCGGATCGAGCGCTTCCTGTCGCAGAACACCCACGCGGCGAAGCAGTTCACCGGTCTCGACGGATCGGACGTGCCGCTGGACGAGTCGATCGCCGCGTTCAACGCGATCGCCGACGGCGAGTACGACCACTTCCCCGAGCAGGCGTTCTTCATGTGCGGTGGCCTGGAGGACCTCAAGGCCAAGGCGAAGGAGCTGGGCGTCTCCTGACGGGTGCGCCCGCGGTTTTCACCGGCTCCGAGCCAACCGGGGGCGGGGTTCGCCCCGCCCCCGGCCCGCAAACCAGTTATTCTCTGCTAAACCCCAGTTGAGGAGCCATCGTGGCCGAGCTGCACGTCGAGTTGGTCGCCGCGGACCGTAGCGTCTGGTCCGGCGAGGCCACCCGGGTCATCGCGCGCACCCCGTCGGGTGACATCGGCATCATGCCCGGACACCAGCCGCTGCTCACGGTGCTGGAGTCCGGCCCCGTGACGATCCGCACGACGGGCTCCAGCGGGGACGGCACGGTCCTGGCGGCCGTGCACGGCGGCTTCATCTCCTTCGCGGACAACAAGCTCTCGCTGCTCGCCGAGATCGCCGAGCTCTCCGACGAGATCGACGTGGAGCGCGCGGAGCGCGCCCTGGAGCGGGCCAAGGCGGACGCGGACGCGGGGGCGGAGCGGCGCGCGGAAGTGCGGCTCCTGGCCGTGGCCGGTCGCTGAGGCCACGCGAGAGGAGCGGCGAGGAGGTCTGTGGAGATGTTCCTCGCTTTGCTGCTGGCCGGGGTGGCGATCGCCCTGCTGCTGCTCGGCCTCTTCCTCTTCGGGCTGCGCCGCCGGCTGATCCAGCGGGCCGGCGGCACCTTCGACTGCAGCCTGCGCTGGTCCGCCCGCGCCGACCGGCCCGGGAAGGGCTGGGCGTACGGCGTCGCCCGCTACAGCGGTGACGTCATCGAGTGGTTCCGCGTCTTCTCGTACGCACCGAGGCCGCGTCGTGTGCTGCGGCGGGACGGCATCGAGGTGCTGGAGCGCCGGGCCCCCGCGGGCGAGGAGGAACTCGCCCTGCTCTCCGACGCCGTCGTGCTGGCCTGCCGGCACGACGAGGACCGGATCGAGCTGGCGATGAGCGAGGATGCGCTCACCGGCTTTCTCGCCTGGCTGGAGGCGGCCCCTCCGGGCCAGCGCGTCAACGTGGCGTAGCGCGTCGGGACACTCGTCCGTGGGAACGGGAAAGGGCCTGAACCCGGGGCGGGGAGGCGAGCGCACGCCGGAAACCCCGGGCTCAGGCCCGTCTGAGGGTCAGCCGAGACCGTTGTGGACCGCGGTCATCAGCTCGCCGTTGGCGGTGTCACCGCTGAGTTCCCAGATGAACGCGCCGCCGAGGTTCTGGTTCTTGGCGTAGGTCATCTTGGCGGTGAGTGTCGCCGGGGTGTCGTAGCTCCACCACTGGTTGCCGCAGTGGGCGTACGCCGTGCCCGCGACCGTTCCGGTGGTCGGGCACCTGCCTTTCAGCTCCTTGTAGTCGTCGATGCCCTGCTCGTACTTGCCGGGTGCGGGGCCGGTCGCGCTGCCGCCGGGTGCGCTCTGCGTCACGCCGGTCCAGCCGCGGCCGTAGAAGCCGACGCCGAGCAGCAGCTTGGCCGACGGGATGCCCATGCCCTTCAGCTTCTGGATCGCGGCGTCGGAGTTGAACGCGGCGATCGGGATGCCGTCGTAGGACGTGAGGGGCGAGTGCGGGGCGGTGGGGCCCTGGGCGTCCCAGGAGCCGAAGAAGTCGTACGTCATGACGTTGTACCAGTCGACGTACTGGGCGGCGCCGGCGTAGTCGGCCTTGTCGATCTTCCCGCCGCTGGAGGCGTCCGCCGTGATGGCGGCGGTGAGGAGCTTGTTGCCGAACTTCGCGCGGAACGCCTGCATCATGTTCTTCATGACGGCCGGGCCACTGCTGTCACAGGTCAGACCGCAGGCGTTGGGGTACTCCCAGTCGAGGTCGATGCCGTCGAACAGGCCCTGCCAGCGCGGGTCGTTGACCAGGTCGTAGCAGGACTGGGCGAAGGCCGCGGGGTTCTGCATGGCCTGGGTGAAGCCGCCGGACCAGGTCCAGCCGCCGAAGGACCAGAGGATCTTGATGTGCGGGTACTTCTTCTTCAGCTTGAGGAGCTGGTTGAAGTTGCCGCGCAGCGGCTGGTCCCAGGTGTCGGCCACACCGTCGACGCTCTCGCCGGCGCCGTACGCCTTCTCGATCGCGGCGTAGGAGTCGCCCATGGTGCATCGGCCGTTCTGGACGTTGCCGAAGGCGTAGTTGATCGTGTTGATCTTCTGCGCCGTGCCGGAGGTGTCGAGGTTCTTCGCGTGGTAGTTGCGCTGGTAGACGCCCCACTCGGTGAAGTACCCCATCTTGATCTTGCCGCCGCCGGGGCCGCCGCCGCCCGTCGTGGTGACGGTCCGCGAGCCGCTGGACGGGCCGACCTGGTCCGCGGTGTCGCGGGCGCGGACGCTGTAGGTGTACGGGGTGCCGGCGGTCAGGCCGGTGTCCGTGTACGTGGTGCCGGTGACCGTGGCGATCTTGGTGCTGCCGCGGTACACGTCGTAGTTCTTGATCCCCTTGTCGTCGGTGGCCGCCGTCCAGCTCAGCGCGACGGAGGTGTCCGTGATGTTCCCGGCGCTGGGCGTGCCGGGAGCGGAGGGCGCGCTGTCGCCGGGGATGCCGCCGCCGTCGCAGGGGTCGCCGTTCAGGGTGCAGTTGGTGACGTTGCCGCCGCCGCTGCCGGAGCCGTTGAAGCCGAAGGTGAGGCTGGCGCCGGGGGCGAGGCTGCCGTTGTACGACTTGTTCTTGGCGGTCCAGCGGGTGCCGGTGTTGCTGACGTCCGCGTCCCAGGCGGACGTGACGCTGGTGCCGGCGGGGAAGTCCCAGGATATGGACCAGGAGGAGAGGGGCGCGGTGCCGGTGTTCTTCACCGTCCACCTGCCCTCGAAGCCGGTGCCCCAGTCTGAGGCCTTCTGGTAGGTCGCGGTCGCCCCGGCCGCCTGGGCGGGGCTGGCGAGTCCGACCATGGCGGCGAGCGGGATGGCCACGGCGGCCACGATGGCCGTGGCGCGTCTCAGCAGGCGACTGCCGGTGGGGGATCTCAAGGTGTGTCTCCCTCGTCGAGTGCCGTTCCGTCAGGTGCGGGCGGCGCGTCCGCGCGTACGGCCGCCCGTCGTACACGAGCCAGAAATTTGTTCATGCCATGACACTCACTCGCCAGGGAGGCTATTGGTACATACCAATGTGGTCAAGAGGTCTGGACCAAATGACAGCAGCCCGGGTCGGTGGGGGCGACACCACCGTCCCGGGCTCCGGCCGGCCGGGCGGCCGGCCGAACGGCCTCAGCCGAGGCCGCTGTTGACGGCGGACATCAGCTCGCCGTTCGCGGTGTCACCGCTCAGCTCCCAGATGAACGCGCCGCCGAGGCCCTGCTCCTTGGCGTACGACATCTTCCCGCCGACGGTCTGCGGGGTGTCGTAGCTCCACCACTGGTTGCCGCAGTGGGCGTACGCGGTGCCGGCGACGGTGCCGGTGGCGGGGCACTTGCTCTTCAGCTCCTTGTAGTCGTCGATGCCCTGCTCGTACGTGCCGGGCGCGGGCCCGGTCGCGGTGCCGCCGGGCTCGGCCTGGGTGACACCGGTCCAGCCCCGGCCGTAGAAGCCGATGCCCAGGAGCAGCTTGTTGGCCGGGACGCCCGCGGCCTTGAACTTCTCGATCGCCGCGCTGGAGTCGAAGCCCTGCTTCGGGATGCCGTCGTAGGACGTGAGGGGCGAGTGCGGGGCGGTGGGGCCCTGGGCGTCCCAGGCGCCGAAGAAGTCGTACGTCATGACGTTGTACCAGTCGGCGTACTGGGCCGCGCCGGCGTAGTCGGCGGCCTCGATCTTCCCGCCGGCGGAAGCGTCGGCGGTCACGGCCGCCGTCACCAACTGGTCGCCGAACGTGCCGCGGAACGCCTGCATCATGTCCTTCATCACCGCGGGACCGCTGCTGTCGCAGCTCAGACCGCAGGCGTTGGGGTACTCCCAGTCGAGGTCGATGCCGTCGAACAGGCCCTGCCAGCGCGGGTCGTTGACCAGGTCGTAGCAGGACTGGGCGAAGGCCGCGGGGTTCTGCATGGCCTGGGTGAAGCCGCCGGACCAGGTCCAGCCGCCGAAGGACCAGAGGATCTTGATGTGCGGGTACTTCTTCTTCAGCTTGAGGAGCTGGTTGAAGTTGCCGCGCAGCGGCTGGTCCCAGGTGTCGGCCACACCGTCGACGCTCTGGTCGGCGGTGTAGCTCTTCTCGATGGCCGCGAAGGAGTCGCCCATGGTGCAGCGGCCGCCCTGGACGTTGCCGAAGGCGTAGTTGATCGTGTTGATCTTCTCCGCCGTGCCGGAGGTGACCATGTTCTTCACGTGGTAGTTGCGGTCGTAGACGCCCCACTCGGTGAAGTAGCCCATCTTCACCCCGGCGGCCCTGGGGCCGGCGGGGGTCGTCGCGGCGCCGGCGGTGCTCGACGGCGCCAGGGTGGCCAGCACCGTGAGCGGAATCGCGAGCGCCAGGGTCAGCAGGATGCCGATGGCGCGGGTGCGGGTGCGTACGTGGGGGGATCTCAAGGGCGTGCTCCTCGAGCTAGGTCCGGATACGTGTGGGGGTGGGACCTGCGTCGCCCGGTGGGCATGGAAATGTCATGCTCACCGCAGTGAGGGGGGAGCGTAGAGAAGGTCTGCACCTATCGTCAATAGGTCTGGACCACAGGGGGTTGGTGTGATCCACCGCGAGAGGTGCCGTACGGGCAGGCGGGCACGGGCGTCAGTGGCGCGGGGCGTTCCGCGAGCGCTGCGGCCGGGTGCCGCGGCGGTCGCGCGCGTTCCAGCAGGCCGTGTGCCAGTGCCGGCGCATATCCGCGCCGCGGTGCTCAGGCCACGCCACCACGTGCGGCGTGCCGGGGCGGATCTCCTGGTCGCAGCCCGGACAGCGGTAGCTCTTGTCGGCCGCGGACCCGGAGACGCGGCGGACGAGGAAGTCCTCGCCCCCGTAGTCCGCCGCGTCGGGCGTGCCGATGCGGCCGGCGAGGTCGTCGTCCGCGGACGGACGGTCGGCGCCGCGGGAGCGCGGCTTGTTCCGGCGGGGGGACACGTCGGCACCTCGGAAAAGATCGTCGTGACGGAATTCCCTACCAGGGTACGGGGCGCGAAGTCCAGCCCCGGGCACAAAGAATGACGATTCACCCGCCCGTCACCAACAATGGGGACGACTTCGGGGTTGCGCCCCGTCGCCGCAGGTGACGGGCCGTTCAGACCTCGCGCACGACAGCACCACCGGTACACAGGGGGCAGGATGCACATCGGCTCGTTTGTGCTCGCCGCCCAGTTCCCCGGCCAGGGACAGGGCGACGCCCTGCACCGTGCCGTGCGGACGGGCGTCGCGGCGGAGGAGGCGGGGCTCGACTCCGTCTGGCTCGCCGAGCACCACTTCATCCCGTACGGCACCTGCCCCTCGGCGGTCACCCTCGCCGCGCTGCTCCTCGGCCGCACCAGTCGCATCCGCGTCGGCACCGCCGTCAGCGTGCTGCCCACCCAGCATCCCGTCGCCCTCGGCGAGCAGGCCGCGCTGCTGCACCACGCCGCCCAGGGGCGCTTCGTCCTCGGCGTCGGGCGCGGCGGGCCGTGGGTGGACCTGGAGGTCTTCGGCACCGGCCTCGCGGCGTACGAGAGCGACTTCCCCGAGTCGCTGGACCTGCTGCTGCGCTGGCTGCGCGAACCGCGGGTCGGGGCCGGCGGGGGGCGCTACGCGTTCCGCGAGGTCGCCGTCGTGCCCCGGCCGGCCGAGGCGCTGCACGGCGCCGAGGACGTGCCGGTGCTCGTCGCCTGCACCTCGCCCGGCACCGTGCGGCTCGCCGCCGGACGCGGGCTGCCGATGCTGCTCGGGATGCACTGCGGCGACGAGGAGAAGGCGGAGATGGTGCGGCTGTGGCGGCGTACCGCGCGGGAGGCCGGGATGAGCCCGGAGGCGATCGACGCGGCGGGCCACGTCTCGGCCGGTGTCGCCCAGGTCGACGACACCCCCGAGGACGCGGCGAAGCTGCTGCGTACGGCCCTGCCGGGGGCCTTCCGCAGCGGTGTGGGGGCGATGGAGACGGTGGACGGAAGAAGGCGTCCGATGCGTGATCCGGAGGCGTACACGGAACTGCTGTGCGCGCTGCACCCGGTGGGCCCGCCGCGGCTCTGCGCCGACCGGCTGGCGGCGACCGCGGAACGCACCGGCATCACACGCTTCGCGCTGCTCGTCGAGGGCTCGGGGGAGCTGGACGCCACCGAGCGGAACGTACGGCGTATCGGTTCGGAGGTGCTGCCGCTCCTCGCTCGCTGACCACCCGAGGGGGCGGCGCGAGCGGACGGCGTGGGGAGCGGCAGCGCGGGGGGTGTCCTGGGGCCCGTCAGCAGTCACGCAGCTCCGGTGACTGGTTGAGCAACTGCGCCCGCACAGAGGTGAAGCGGGCCAGCGGCTCCTCTGCCGAGGCTTCCAGGGGGAAGACCGCCACGCGATGACAGTTCTGGAAGGCGAGCCGGACGCCGAAGTGGCGCTCCAGTGCCCCCCGTATCGCATTGCTGGCGAGCGCGCGCAGGAGCTGGCCGCGGGCGTGCTCGTCCGGGGGCGGTACCTGATTGTCGGCGAAGTTTCCGCCGTCGACCTTCAGTTGTGCCACCAGGGAACTGATCATGTCCCAGGCATAGGGAAGCGAGGTCCGGACGCAGTCGACGAACTCCCTTTCGTCGACTTCGCCCCGCTCGGCTTGATCGAGCAGAGCAGGTGTGACGTCCAGCGACATGGATTCTCCTCTCGCAGCCCCGCGGGGTTCGGGCGGGGCCTGACCGGACAGGTACGACGATCACCACTCTCGGTGCCCATGCGACGACCGCCTGCTTCCACCGTAGGGCGGAGGATGCGCCTCCACCACAAGAACGCGTACACAACTGGCCATTGCCGAAAGGTGCATCAGGGGTCAGATCGCAGCGTGCGGCGGGAGTCGAGTAGCGTGGTGCGCCATGCGCCTCGTCATCGCCCGCTGCTCCGTCGACTACGCCGGGCGGCTCACCGCACACCTCGCCTCCGCGCCCCGGCTGATCCTGGTCAAAGCCGACGGGAGCGTCTCCGTCCATGCCGACGACCGTGCGTACAAGCCCCTCAACTGGATGTCACCGCCGTGCACCCTGAAAGAAGGTGAACAGGACGGTGTCGCCGTGTGGACGGTCGAGAACAAGGCAGGCGAAAAATTGATCATTACGATCGAGGAGTTGCTGCACGACTCGTCGCACGAGCTGGGCGTCGACCCGGGCCTGGTCAAGGACGGGGTGGAGGCGCACCTTCAGGAACTGCTCGCCGACCGCATGGAGGCGCTGGGCGAGGGCTGGACCCTCATCCGGCGCGAGTACCCCACGGCGATCGGCCCCGTGGACATCCTGGGCCGGGACGAGAAGGGGACCACCGTCGCGGTGGAGATCAAGCGGCGCGGCGAGATCGACGGGGTGGAGCAACTGACCCGCTATCTGGACCTGCTGAACCGCGACCCGCTGCTGGCGCCGGTACGGGGGGTGTTCGCGGCGCAGGAGATCAAGCCGCAGGCGCGGGTGCTGGCGGCGGACCGGGGGATCGAGTGCGCGGTGCTGGACTACGACGCGCTGCGCGGGACGGACGACGGGAAGCTGAAGCTGTTCTGACACGGGGGGTGTTGCGCTCCGCGTGACGGCGGCCCCGTACGGCCTTGCGGCGGTACGGGGCCGCCGGCGTGTGTGCGGGCGTACGGGCTGTCGCCGTACGGGCTCCGGGCGGACGGGCTTCGGCGGTACGGAGTCCTCGCCGCGGGCGGCTCAGGCTTCGCCGGACGGGGCGCCGTCGGCCTCGCCCGATGCGGCGGAGTCGGTGCCGGTGGTCGTTCCCTGCACCGTCGTCCCGCCGTCGTCCGTCGTTCCCCCGTCGTCCGTGGTGCCGCCGTCGTCGGTGGTGCCCCCGTCGTCGGTGGTCCCGCCGTCGTCCGTCGTCCCGCCGTCGTCGGTGGTGCCCCCGTCGTCCGTGGTGCCCCCGTCGTCGGTGGTGCCCCCGTCGTCCGTCGTCCCGCCGTTCTGCGTACCGCCGGTGTCCGTACCGCCGCCGTTCGACGAGCCGCCCTGGGACGATCCCCCGTCCGCCGACGAGCCGCTGTCCGAGGGCGTACCCGGCGCGCTGCTCGACGGGCTCTGCGGCGGTGCGCTGCTCGTCTCGTCGCCGGGGTCCGTCCACGCCTCCGACGGCGCCGGAGCCGACGACTCCGGCGACGGCGGGGCCGACTCGGAGGACGGGCTGCGGGACGGCTCCGCGGTCGGCAGCGCGTCGTCGTCCGCGGCGGCCGACCGCTCCACCTCGACCCGGTCGGCGGGCGGTTCGTCGCTGCCCGTCATGCCGAGGGTGACCACCGTGCCGAGCACCGCGACCAGCAGCGCACCGGCGCCGGCCGCGATCAGGTTGCGCCTGGACGCGGATGCCGCCTCGGCGCCGGGCCCGCGGACCGTGGGCGTCACGGTCGTCTCCGCGCCCCCCGAGGGCGGGGAGATGAGCACGGTGGGCCGCTCGGCGCCCTCGCCCGGCTTGTCGAACGCCGCCGCCCCTTCGGGTACGGGCGGGGTGCCGGCCGGCACCACCGACAGCGCCGCGGTCACCGCCTCGCTGCTGCCCCCGTGCGTGACCAGCGCGAGCGCGCGCCGGCTGGCGATCTCGCCGCCGCGGTCGGAGATCGCCCCGCGCAGCGCGAGCGCCGCCTCCAACTCGGCGCGCGCCCGGGCGGTGTTGCCCGTGCACAGCGCCAGCACGCCCAGCTCGTGGTGGAAGTACGCCTCCGCCGCGACCTCGCCCGCGCGCCGGGCGGCCTCCTGCCCGTACCGCAGCGCCCGCTCCCAGGCACTCCAGCGCAGCGCCGCGGCGAACGCGGGCGCGGCGGCGCGCGCGAGCAGCACCGCGGTGCTGGCGGTGGCGCCGTCCCGGTCGGCGACGAGGCCGCCGAGCACGGCGAGGACGGCGTCCGCGTCGTCCGCGACCGCCTCGGGGGTCACCGAGCGGTGCGCGGACCACCAGGCGTAGTGCTGCGCTGCGGTGAGCACCGGGTCCTGGCCGCCCTCGGCCGGCCGGTCGTAGCCGGCGGCGATCAACTGGGCGGAGACGCCGGCGGCCAGCCGGTAGCGGCCGAGGCCGCCGGAGACCAGCCCGCAGCCGGCGAGTTCGGCGAGCGCGGTGTCGGCCAGCGCCTCGCCGGCGAGCGCGGGCAACTGCGCGTGGTGCGGGAAGACGCCGCCGAGCGCCACGGCGAACTGCAGCGCGGTACGGGCCGCCCCGCTGAGCCGCGACGCCAGCAGCGCGGCCGGCGCCGCGCTCTCGGCCAGCGTCGGCAGCGGCTCGCCCGCACCCGGACCGGCGAGCCGCAGCACCGCGCCGGCCTGCACGAACCGCAGCGGCAGCCCCTCCGACTCGAACCACAGGTCCGCCGCCCAGGTGCGCTCCTCGTCGCCGAGCGGCATGCGCCCGGCGCGCTCCAGCAACTGCATGCAGGCGGCCCGGCCGAGGCCCGGGAGGGTGACCTCTTCGAGGTACGAGCCGGCCGTCGGCCCGGCCACGTCGGGGGTGACGGCGATCAGGTACGCGCACTCGGGGGTGGCGTCCAGCAGCTCTTCGAGCGCGGTGCCGCCGAACTCGACGTCGTCGAGCACCACGACCGCGCCGATCTGCGGCAGCAGCTCGGCCAGTTGCCCGGGATCGGGGCGCCGGCCGGTCAGCCCGTAGACGGCGGCGCACAGGTCGTACCGCAGATCGGTGGGAGTACGGGCGCGGCCGCTCAGCCGGATGACGCCGTCCGGCGCCAGCTCGGCGCAATCGGCGGCGACGGCCTCCAGCAGCGCGGTGCGGCCGGAGCCGGAGGGGCCGGTGAGGCGGACGGAACGGCCGCGGGAGAGCAGGCGTACCAGCCGCTCGCGGATCTCGTCGCGCTCCAGCAGCGGCAGTTGCGGCCCCGCGGGGCCGGGCGGCGGGGAGGGCGGCCTGCGGTGCTCGGCGCGCTCCTCGGGGGTCATCCGGCGGGGCGGCCCCGGGCGTTCGGCGGGCGGGCACAGCTCGGCGTGGGTGCCGTCGACGGGGTTGACGGTCAGCCGGTACTCGCCGGCGATGACGCGGGCCGTACGGGCCGGGCCCGGCCGTGCGCCGGCGGCGGGGGAGAGGCCGTCGCCGGGCCGCCCGCGCCCGCCGCCCTTGCCGTCGGATCCGGGGACCGGGCCGGGGAAGGAGCCGGGGGCGGAGACGGCGGGTGCACCCGCGGCCTCGGCGGTCTCCTCGGGCTCTTCGACGTAGGGGAGCAGCGCCTCGTCGGCGTACGGCCGGACGGGCTCCTCGCCGGGGAAAGCCCCCGCGGCCTCGTCGGCGTACCCGTCCGGGTCCCGGTCGTGCTCCGGGTACGCGGCCCCCGGTTCGTCCGGGTCGGGGTGCGTGTGCGCGGGCTCGCCCGGGTACGAACCCGGGGGCGGGGATATGCCCCCGGGTGTGTCGTCCTGTCCATGGCCCGTGTTCGGGTCCATCGCGAAGCCCCCTGCCCGCTGTCCTGCGCCGTGCCGCTCCCCGGCCCCGAAACCCTATGACCTCCGCCGGGCGATCTCCGAGGGGGGACTGGCCGACGACGCCGTTTGTTCACTGAATCGTGAGGATGCGGTGGAGTCTGGTCGCCACCAGCAGCCGCTGCATCTGCGGCGGCACCCCGCGCAGCACGAGCCGGCGATCGGCCCGTCCCGCCCTGCGGTGGGCTCCCATGATGACACCCAGCCCGGTGGCGTCCCAGGAGTCCAGGTCGGTGAGGTCGAGGATCAGGTCGCCGCGGCCCTCGTCGACGGCCCGGTGCAGGGCGACCCGGGCGTCCGTCGCGCTGCGTACGTCGAGGCAGCCCCCGACGGTCAGTTCGGCGTGGTCCCCTTTGATGTACGCGGGCGTCCCGGGGCCCGTGCCGTCCGCGGCCCCGTTCGGGACCGGGCGGCGGGCGGCCCTGCGTGCGGGGCCCGTGCGATGGCGGTCCTGCCGGTAGGGCGGGGCGCTGTCGCGGCCCTCCGCCTCAAACATGTGCGCTCCCCGTCTGCGGGTTCTCGTTGTCCGTGATGCCGAGTCCGTGCCGGTGCCTCTATTGATCTGACTGTCCCGGACCGCTCCGGGTTGCCGTCTGTACGGGTATCCGTACCGATTTCACCCCTCCGGGGGACGCCGGTATCCGCCCGCGGCCGCGGCGGGCGGCCGGGGGCGACGGACGGCCCGGGGTCAGTGCTCGTAGAAGCCGCGGCCGCTCTTGCGGCCGATGTCGCCGGCGTCGACCATGCGGCGCATCAGCTCCGGCGGCGCGAACTTCTCGTCCTGGGTCTCGGTGTAGATGTTCTCGGCGGCGTGCAGCAGGATGTCGACGCCGGTCAGGTCGGCGGTGGCCAGCGGCCCCATGGCGTGACCGAAGCCGAGCCGGCAGGCGACGTCGATGTCCTCGGCGGTGGCGACGCCCGACTCGTACAGCTTGACGGCCTCGACGACGAGCGCGGTGATCAGCCGCGTGGTCACGAAGCCGGCCACGTCGCGGTTGGCGACGATGCAGGTCTTGCCGGTGGATTCGGCGAAGGCCCGGGCGCGGGCGAGGGTCTCGTCGCTGGTCTTCAGGCCCCGTACCAGCTCGCAGAGCCCCATCATGGGCACCGGCGAGAAGAAGTGCGTGCCGACGACGCGTTCGGGGCGGGCGGTCACCGCCGCGATCTTGGTGAGGGGGATCGCGGAGGTGTTGGAGGCGAGCACCGCGTCGTCGCGCACGAGGCCGTCGAGCGTGCGGAAGATGTCCTGCTTGACGTCGAGCCGTTCGAAGACCGCCTCGACCACGATGTCCGCGTCGGCGGCGGCGTCGAGGTCGGTGGTGGTGGTGATCCGGGCGAGCGCCTGCTCGGCGGTGGCCGCGTCCAGCTTGCCCTTGGCGACGAACCTCTCGTACGAGCCCTTGATGCCGTCCGTGCCGCGCGTCAGCGCCTCGTCGGTGAGGTCGCGCAGCACGACGTGCCAGCCGGCCTGGGCGGCGACCTGGGCGATACCGGACCCCATGAGTCCGGCTCCGACGACGGCGAGCTTTCCGGCGGATTCCACGGTGGTTCCCTCGCTATACGGCTCGTTCACGTGCTCCGAAGCGGACACTAGCGCTCCTGGCGCGTTCGCGGAGCGCTTAGAGATGCGCGTCACGTCTCACATGACGGACATCACACGCCCGGGGCTCACTCTGCGGGCCGGCGCGCGTAGTTGAGCACCCTTTGGCCCAACAGGTCCGCCATCTCGTCCAGCAGGACGAGCGCGGCGCGCGAGACGGCCGCCGGGTCGCCCCCGGCGATCATCTCGCGGCGGATGAAGTCGAAGAGCGCGTTGGTGACCCAGGAGAGCTGACCCGCGATCAGCTCCGGAAGCGGATCGTCCGCGGCGGCCCCGGTCTCCTCGCGGAGGGTGGCGGCGAGGTGCAGCACGCCCTCCTGCTGCATCTGCCACAGCCGCGCCTGGAGGGCGTTCGCCTCCTGGACGACGACCAGGAACTTCCCGATCCCCGGGTTGAGTCCGACCAGGCCGGACCCCGCCTCGACGTCATTGCGCAGTCCGCGCAGCACGGCGTCCGCGGCGGACTCCCCGGCCGCCCGCCCGCGCACGTCACGGGAGGTGCGCTCCACGAGGCCGCGGCTGCGGTCGAGGAAGAGGTCCTCCTTGGCCGGGAAGTAGTTGTAGACGGTGTTGACCGAGACGTCGGCGGCCTCGGCGACCTCGGCCACCGTGACCGCGTCGAAGCCGCGCTCCAGGAACAGGCCGGTGGCCACATCGGAGATGAGCTGCCTGGTCTGCCGCTTCTTGCGCTCCCTGAGTCCTTCGGCCATACCCTCATCGTACCCAGGCTGGTGTTGGTGAAAAATTAGAGTCATTGCAAAAATTCAGCAACTCTGTTTTTCTGGGGCCATGGCCATCCTCAGCGCGTCCGGCCTCGCCCGGACCTTCACGACCAAGCAGGGGCCCGTCGAAGCCGTCCGCGGCATCGACCTGCGGGTCCTGCCCGGCGAGATCGTCGGGCTCCTCGGGCCCAACGGCGCCGGCAAGACCACGACCCTGCAGATGCTCACCACGCTGCTGCCGCCCACCGGGGGCGCCGCCACCGTCGCCGGCCGCGACCTGGTCGCGGACCCCGCGGGCGTACGCGAACGGATCGGGTACGTGGCCCAGAGCGGCGGCGTCGATCCGCAGGTGTCCGTACGCGAGGAACTGGTCACCCAGGGCCGGCTGTACCGCCTGACGAAGGCCGCGGCGGCCGCACGGGCCGCGGAACTTGCCGCGGACCTGGGCATCGAGGACGAGCTCGACCGGCCCTGCGCCGCGCTCTCCGGCGGCCGGCGGCGCCGGCTCGACCTCGCGCTCGGACTCGTCCACCGGCCCGAACTGCTCTTCCTGGACGAGCCCACCACCGGGCTCGACCCCGGCAGCCGCGCCGACCTGTGGGACCTGGTGCGCCGGCTGCGCGCGGACCGGGGCACCACCGTCGTGCTCACCACCCACTACCTCGACGAGGCCGACGCCCTCGCCGACCGGATCGTCGTCGTCGACCACGGCGTCGTCGTCGCGGACGGCGCGCCACGGGAGTTGAAGGAGCGCTACGCCGGATCGCCCGACGCCTCGCTCCAGGACGCCTTCCTCGCGCTCACCGGCCGCGGCCCCGCGCCCGACGAGGACCCCGCCCCGCTCGCCGTCTGACGCCGCCCCGCCGTCCGCCCGCCGCCCATTCCGTACGCCCGCAGCCCCCGGGAGACCGCCGTGCACGCCCTCGCCGCCGACACCGCCCTCGTCTTCGGCCGCTACGCCCGCCAGACCCTGCGCTCGCGCTTCCAGATGCTCTTCGGCATCCTCATGCCCCTGCTCTACCTCGTCTTCTTCGGCCCGCTGCTGCGCGACCTGCCGCTGTCCGCCGAGGGCAACTCCTGGCAAGTCCTCGTCCCCGGGCTGCTGATGATGCTCGGGCTGACCGGCGCCTCCTTCGCCGGCTTCGGCGTCATCGTCGAGAAGAACCTCGGCGTGCTGGACCGCATGCGCGCCACCCCCGTCAGCCGGCTCGCGCTGCTGCTCGGCCGGGTGCTGCGCGACGCGCTGCTGCTGCTCTTCCAGTCCGCGCTGCTCGTCGTCGCCGCGGTGGCGATGGGGATGCGCGTGCCGCTGCCCGGGGTGCTGATCGGGCTGGGGTTCGTCGCCCTGGTCACGACCGCGATGGCCTCACTGTCGTACGCCTTCGCCCTGCGGGTGTCCGCGCCGCATGAGTTCGGCCCGGCCGTCAACGCGGTCACGCTGCCGTCGATGCTGCTGTCCGGGCTGATGCTGCCGATGACGCTGGCGCCGGGGTGGCTGGACGCGCTGTCGCACGCGGTGCCGTACCGCTACCTCGTCGACGCCGTACGCGCCGCCTTCGTCGGCGAGTACGCGGGCGCCGAGATGCTCCGGGGCGTGCTCGTCGCCGCCGTGTTCGCCGCGGGGGCGGTGACGCTGGGCACACGCGTGTTCCGCGCCGCCGGGGCGTAGCGCCGCGGGCATACGCTGTGCGTATGGTCAACCTGACGCGGATCTACACCCGTACCGGAGACAAGGGCACCACCGCCCTCGGCGACATGAGCCGGGTGCCCAAGACCGACCTGCGGATCTCCGCGTACGCCGACGCCAACGAGGCGAATTCGGTCATCGGCACCGCCCTCGCGCTCGGCGGGCTGTCCGAGGAGGTCGCCCGCGTCCTCACCCGGGTGCAGAACGACCTCTTCGACGTCGGCGCCGACCTCTCCACGCCCGTACGGCCGGATCCGGAGTTCCCGCCGCTGCGCGTCGAGCAGGAGTACGTCGACCGGCTGGAGGCCGACTGCGACCGCTTCCTCGCCGATCTGGAGAAGCTGCGCAGCTTCATCCTCCCCGGCGGCACCCCCGGCGCGGCGCTGCTGCACCAGGCGTGCACGGTGGTGCGCCGGGCCGAGCGGTCGACGTGGGCCGCCCTGGAGGTCCACGGCGAGGTCATGAACCCGCTGACGGCCACGTATCTCAACCGGCTATCGGATCTGCTCTTCATCCTTGCGCGCACCGCCAACAAGGCGGTCGGGGACGTGCTGTGGGTGCCCGGCGGCGAACGCTGAGCGGTCCCGCGCCGCGCCCTCCCCCGCAGCCGGCTCCACCGCACCCGCCGGGCGCTGCTTGGGGAAGACCGTGTAGCTCACGGCGATGATCAGGTTGATGCCGATGACGACGAGCATCCGCGCCTGCCACGCCCGCAGCGACTCGGTCTCCCCGTCATCGCCCACGTACCAGACGGCGCCCTGCAGCAGCGCCATCGCGATGCCGCTCGCCAGGATCCAGCGGACGGCGAGCGACCACTCGTGCCGCGCCCGCGCCATCCCGTACCTCGGCGGCTTCACCGGCGGCGGCCCGCCCGCGAAGCGGTGCGCGAAGCGGGCGTCGACCCAGCGGATCGTCGTCGGGCCGAGCGCGACCGAGAAGCCGATGTACACCGCGGCCAGCCCGTGCTTCCAGTCCGGCTCCGCGCCGTTCTTCAGGTCGATCGCCGTGACGACCAGCAGCACGACCTCCAGCAGCGGCTCGCACAGCAGCACCGCGGCGCCCAGCCGCGGCTTCCTCGCCAGGTACCGCAGCGAGAGCCCTGCCGCGAGCAGCACCCAGAAGGCGACCTCGCAGACGATGATGAGCGTGACGATCACGGTGTGCTCTCCCTTCCCCGTCCTCCCTTCCAGGCTCCCGCCCGGTGCGCGCGGGCACGTCGTCGTACGCGACGATCCCGGACTGCATCCTTCGATGTAGCCCGCGCCCGCCGAAAGCGGCCCGGGATACGGAGGCCACGGGCGCCGCGGCCGTGTTTGATGGGGGAGTGACCAGCTCACGCCCCTCGCTCCGGCCGCACCGCGACGACGTACTCCTCGCGGTCATCGGCCTGCTCGGCGGGACGGCGCTGTGGGCACTCGGGCTGCACACCCAGGGCGGGCGGCCGTTCCACGACTCGCGGCTGACCCTGATTCCGCTCGCCGTGATGGCCGGCGCGGAGCTGCTGCGCCGGACCCGGCCGGTGACCGCCCTGGCCATCGCCCTCGTCGCCGTCGTCGCCGACCAGTTCACGTGGGGCACGCTGGCCACGATCCTGATGTTCACGGACCTGATGTACGCGGCCGTGCTCTACGGTACGGCGACCGCGGCCCGCTGGATCCCGCGGGCGTCCGCGGCGCTCACCGTGGCCTCGACCATCGTCGTGCTGGCCGTCTTCCAGGACCGGGCCGCGATCCTCCTCGGCGTCGCCGTCGGCCTCATCACGCTCACCCCCGCCACCACCGGCGTCGCCGTCCGCTCGCACCGCCAGGCCGCCGACGCCGCCCGGCTGCGGGCGCAGCAGACGGCGCTGCTCGCGGAGCTGGACCGGCGTGAGGCCGTCGGCGCCGAGCGCGCCCGGATGGCCCGCGAACTGCACGACATGGTGGCCAACCACCTCTCCGCCATCGCCATCCACGCCACCGCCGCCCAGTCCATCGACGACCGGACCGCGTCCCGGGAGGCGCTGTCGGTCATCCGCGAGAACAGCGTGCAGGGGCTGGCGGAGATGCGCCGCCTCATCGGCCTGCTGCGCGCCGCCTCCGACGCCGACGCGGCCGACGGCACCGGGGCCGAGCCGGCGGCGGCCCCGACGCTGGACGGGCTGGCCGCGCTCGTGGAGCAGGCCCGGGTCAACGGGGCCGCCAGCGGCCTCGGCTTCGCCCTCGACGACGCCCGCGACCCCCGCGTGCCGCTGCCGGCGCCGGTGGAGCTGGCCGCGTACCGCATCGTCCAGGAGTCGCTGACGAACGCGCTCAAGCACGCCGCCCCCGGCGAGGTACGGGTCGCGCTCGCCGGGCCCGAGCCGCTGACGGTGGTGGTGACCAGCCCGCTGGGCGACGGGCGGCCGCAGGACGGCCGGCCGGGGGCCGGGCCGGTGCCGCGGGCGCCCGGCTCGGGCGCCGGGCTCATCGGGATGGAGGAGCGCGTGGCACTGCTGGGCGGCTCGTTCACCGCCGGCCCCGAGGACGGCGGCGCCGGGCCCGGCGCCGGCAAGCGCTGGGCGGTCCGGGCCGGGCTGCCCGCCCGCGAGGACACCGCCGCACCGCAACGGAGGACCCATGGCTGACGCCGCCCCGCCCGTCCGGATCCTCGTCGCCGAGGACCAGCAGGCCGTACGCGCCGGGCTCGTGCTCATCCTGCGCTCCGCCGCCGGGCTCGCCGTCGTCGGCGAGGCCGCCGACGGCGAGGAGGCCGTGCGGCTCGCCCGCGAACTGCGGCCGGACGTGGTGCTGATGGACATCCAGATGCCCAAGCTCGACGGAGTGGCGGCGACCCGGCGGATCAGCGCCGAGGAACTGGCGGACGTGCTGGTGCTGACGACGTTCGACCTCGACGAGTACGTCTTCGGTGCGCTGCGCGCCGGCGCCGCCGGCTTCCTGCTGAAGAACACCGAGGCGGACGCCCTGGTGGAGGCGGTACGCACCGTCGCACGGGGCGAGGGCCTGATCGCCCCGGCCGTGACCCGGCGGCTGATCGCCGAGTTCGCGGGCGGCCGGCGGGTCCCGTCGCCGGACGGCCCGGACCCGGCGGTCCTCGACACGCTCACGCGGCGCGAGCGGGAGGTGCTGGCCTGCCTGGGGCAGGGCATGTCCAACGCGGACGTCGCGGCCCGGCTCGCCATGGCGGAGGCCACGGTGAAGACGCACGTGAGCCGGCTGCTGGCGAAGCTGGGGCTGCGCAGCCGGGTGCAGGCGGCGGTGCTGGCCCAGGAGTTGGGCGTCTGAAGCGGCCGGGGGCGTGCGGTCTAGACGTCCCGCTTCGACAGCAGCGCGAACGCCAGCAGGAGCATCCCGCCGGTGACGGCGGCCAGCAGGCCGAGCAGTCCCCAGCCGCCGACGTCCCCGTCGTCGAAGAACGGGATGCCGAAGAGCGAGGCCAGACCGCTGAGCGGGGAGTACTCGATCAGCTTGCGCTGGACGTCCCGCAGGCTCTCCGTCTGCATGAACAGCGCGATGATCAGCGGCAGCAGGATGAAGCCGACCATCGTGGTGATGGCGCCCGCGGAGTGCCGCAGGATCGCGCCCACGGCCAGCGCGAGCAGACCCAGCAGCGACACGTACAGCGCCGCGCCCACGGTGGCGTCGAACCACTGGCTGCTCGTGGCGATCAGCTCGCCGCTGTCGGAGACCGAGTCCTTGAACATCGGTTCGCTGACCTCGTACTCGGGCACGGTCTGGCCGCCGAGGACCGCCGAGTGGACCAGCGCGGTGATCGCGCAGGCGGCGGTGGTCAGCACGAAGGCCAGCACGAAGAAGACCACGGCCTTGGCCGCCAGCACGCGCCAGCGCTGGGGCGAGGCGGTGAGCGTGGTGCGGATCATGCCCGTGCCGTACTCGGAGGTGATCACCAGCACGCCGAGCGTGACGATGCAGATCTGGCCGAGCATCAGGCCGAAGAGGCCGCCGGAGAGCAGCGGGGCGCCCACCCAGTCGTCACTGCTCATCGCCAGCGCGATGAGGAAGCCGACGCCGACGACGAGCAGGAGCATCACGCCCAGCGTCCACATCGTGGAGCGCACCGAGCGGATCTTGGTCCACTCGGAGGCGAAGGCGTGGCCCAGGTGCGTCCTGACGATCGGGATGGGCGAGGAGTAGCCGCCGCCGGCGGGCGGGCCGGCCGGTGGCGCGGCGCCGGGGACGGGGCCGGGTGCGACGCCGGGCAGCGGAGGCGCGCCGGGGGCGGGGGCGGAGGGCTGCGGCGGGTAGCTCATCGGGGGGTCTCACCTTCGCGCGGGGCGGGAGCGGCGGCGCCGGCCGGGCCGTGCGGCGCGGCCGGGGGTGGCGGCGGGGCGTACCCCTGCGGCGGCGGGGCGTAGCCGGGCTGCATCGCGGGCGGCGGCATGCCGGGGGCGCCCTGCGGCATCCCCGGGGCGCCCATGGGCGGCGCGAAGCCGGGTCCGGGGTGCGCGTACCCCTGCGGGGGCACCGGGCCCGCCGGCTGCTGCAGGCCGGCGCGGTGGTCGACGGTGGAGCGGAAGTCCACCGCGCCCTGCGTCATCCGCATGTACGCCTCCTCCAGCGACGCCTCGTGCGGCGACAGCTCCCAGAGCTGGATCCGCGCGTCGTGCGCCAGGTCGCTGATCCGCGGCAGCGGCATTCCGCTCACGCGCAGCGCCCCGTCGTCCTCCGGCTGCACGTGCGCGCCCTCCCCGGTGAGCAGGGCGGTCAGCTTGTCGCGCACGCCCTGGTCCCGGTCGGGGACACGGACGCGGGCGAAGCTCGCCGAGTGCGTGTTGATGAAGTCCCGCACGCTCATGTCGGCCATGAGCTGCCCGCGGCCGATGACGACGAGGTGGTCGGCGGTCAGCGCCATCTCGCTCATCAGGTGGCTGGAGACGAAGATGGTCCGGCCCTCGCTCGCCAGCCTCTTCATCAGGTTGCGGATCCACAGGATGCCCTCGGGGTCGAGGCCGTTGACCGGCTCGTCGAAGAGCAGGATCTGCGGGTCGCCGAGCAGCGCGCCGGCGATGCCGAGGCGCTGGCCCATGCCGAGCGAGAAGCCCTTGGAGCGGCGGCCCGCGACCTCGCGCAGTCCGACGACGTCGAGCACCTCGTCGACGCGGCGCTGCGGGATGCCGGAGAGCTGGGCGACACAGCGCAGGTGGTTACGGGCGCTGCGGCCGCCGTGCACCGCCTTGGCGTCGAGCAGGGCGCCGACCTGGCGCGGGGCGTTGGGCAGCTTGCGGTACGGGTAGCCGCCCACGGTGACGGTGCCGCTGCTCGGCTCGTCGAGCCCGAGGATCATGCGCATCGTCGTCGACTTGCCCGCCCCGTTGGGGCCCACGAAGCCGGTGATGACACCGGGCTTGACGGTGAAGGAAAGGTTGTACACGGCGGTCTTCCCGCCGTAGGTCTTCGTCAGACCCTGTGCTTCGATCATGTGGCCCCCTGCGTCGGACACGGGGGCGCACGCGACTTCCCGTCCCCCTTCAGGCTAAGAGGCTATCGGGGCGCCTCCGGTTCCCGGCGGGCAGGCCGCCGGGCTGCCGCAAGAGGCACCGGGGGAGCGCAGGGGCACCGGAGGGCGGGCGGTCAGGCGTCGCGCTTCTTCATGACGAGGTATCCGCCGATCAGCGCCACCGCCGTCCACGCGCACATGATGGCGAAGCCGCCCCAGGGCCCGTACGGCGTCTCGTCGCTGTTCAGCGCGCCCGGCACCACCTGCATGACCCGCGATCCCGCCTGGTCCGGCAGATACTGCGCGACGTCCCTGGTGGCCGGGACGCCCGCCAGGATCGAGGAGATCAGGAAGAAGAACGCCATCAGCAGGCCGAGCGAGAGCACGGTGCTGCGCAGCATCGCGGCGACGCCCATGGAGAACATCGCGATCACGCCCATGTACAGGCCGGCGCCGATGACGGCCCGCAGCACGTTGTCGTCGCCGATCGACGCCTTGTGGTCGCCGAGCAGGGACTGACCGAGGAAGAACGTGATGAAGCTGGTGAGCAGCCCGACGGCCAGGGCGAGCACCGTGGCGACCGCGACCTTCGAGACGTAGAACGTGGCGCGCTGGGGCACCGCGGCCAGCGAGGTCTTGATCATGCCGGAGCTGTACTCCGTGCTGATCACGAGGACGCCGAAGACGACCATCGCGAGCTGGCCGAGCATCATGCCGAAGAAGCTGACCAGGGTGGGGTCGAAGGTGAGCCGCTCGGCCTCCGAGAGGTCGTCGAACGTGGCGTTCATGACGCCGGACAGGAGCGCGCCCACCGCGGCGGTGAGGACCAGCGCGGCGGCCAGCGTCCACATCGTGGAGCTGACCGTGCGGACCTTGGTCCACTCCGACTTGAGCACTGCCGAGGGTGCTGCCATGGCCGTCAGTCTCCCTTGCCCCACTGCGGACCCGGTGCGGGCGGCGCGTTCGGCGCCGGCGGCGCCGGGGGCGCGGCCGCGGCCGCCGCGGCGTTCGGGTCGCTCAGATCGTGCGCGTGGTACTCGACCGCCTGGGCGGTCATCTGCATGAACGCCTCTTCCAGGGAGGCCTGTTGCGGGCTCAGCTCGTGCAGCGTCACGCGGTGCCGCGCGGCCAGCTCGCCGACCGGCTCGGCCATGTCGGCGCCCTCGATCTCGAACGCGCCGTCCTCGCGCACGCTGACGGCCATGCCCGCGGCGCTCGCGGCGTCCTTGAACTGCTCGGGCTGCGGGGTGCGCACGCGCACGTACGACCGCGAGTTCTCCCGGATGAAGCCGGCCATCGAGGTGTCGGCGAGCAGCTTGCCCTGGCCGATGACGATGAGGTGGTCGGCGGTGAGCGCCATCTCGCTCATCAGGTGGCTGGAGACGAAGACCGTGCGGCCCTGGGAGGCCAGGCTCTTCATCAGGTTGCGGATCCAGTGGATGCCCTCGGGGTCGAGCCCGTTGACCGGCTCGTCGAACATCAGGATCTCGGGATCGCCCAGCAGCGCGTACGCGATGCCGAGGCGCTGGCCCATGCCGAGCGAGAAGCCCTTGGACTTTTTCTTGGCCACCGCCGTCAGACCGACGGTCTCCAGCACCTCGCTCACCCGGGCGTCCGGGATGCGGTTGCTCTGGGCCAGGCACAGCAGGTTGTTGTACGCGCTGCGGCCGCCGTGCATGTTCTTCGCGTCGAGGAGGGCGCCGATGTACTTCAGCGGCTCCTGCAGCTCGCGGTAGTGCTTGCCGTCGATGCGCACCGAACCGGAGGTGGGGTTGTCGAGGTCGAGCATCATGCGCATCGTCGTCGACTTGCCGGCGCCGTTGGGCCCCAGGAATCCGGTGATCATTCCGGGGCGCACCTGGAAGGTCAGGTGGTCCACGGCGAGCTTGTCGCCGTACCGCTTGGTCAGCCCCTCCAGTTCGATCATGCGCTAACCCTAGGCGGCGACGTCATCGAACGCATCTCCTGGGAGCAATCGACACAACGGGATTGGCGCCCTCCGCTTGCGGGAGGCGGAGGGCGCCCGACAGGTACCGTACGGCCGGGCGGGGTCGTCCGCCCGGCCGCACCGGTCTCAGCGGGACTGCTGCGCGGGCACGCCCGGCTTGTCCTCCACCTCGTCCGCCCCGGTCTGGGCGGCGACCTGCGCGCCGGTCAGCGTCGCCAGCATCTCGCGGACGTTGGTGAGCTGGGCGTTGATGCTGTCGCGGCGGTTGGTGAGCGCCGCCAGCTCGCGCTCGGACTCGCTGCGGATCCGCTCGGCCTTGGCGTTCGCGTCCGCCACGATGTCCTCGGACTGGCGCTGCGCGGTCTCGACCGTCTGCCGGGCGCGGCGCTCGGCGTCGGTACGCAGCTTCTCGGCCTCCAGGCGGAGCTGCTCGGCCCGGTGCTCGATCTCCGCGAGCCGCTTCTCGGCCTTGGCCTGGCGGGAGGCGAGGTCGCGCTCGGACTGCTCGCGGCGCTTGGCGAGGTTGGTCTCGAAGTCCGCGGCGGCCTGGGCGGCCTTGGCGCGGGTCTCCTCGAAGAGCGTGTCCGCTTCCTCGCGCTTGGACTGCGCGGCCTTCTGCGCCTCGGCACGCAGACCGCTGGCCTCGCCCTTCGCCTGCTCGACGATCCGGGCGCCCTCGTCCTCGGCCTTGGCCTTGCGCTCGGCGGCGAACGACTCGGCGTCATTGCGCACCTGCTGCGCGGCCGACTCGGCCAGCTCACGGTGCTGGTCGGCGGCGCGGCGGGCCTCCTCGCGCAGGTCCTTGGCCTCTTCCTCGGCCAGCCGCAGGATCTTCTCCACCCGGGCACCGAGGCCGGCGTACGACGGCTCGGAGTCGGCGATCTGCGCCTGTGCGTTCTGCGTCTCGAGGTGAAGCTCCTCGATCCGCTTCTCAAGGGAGGTAATGCGCGAGAGGGCACTGTCGCGGTCGGCTACGAGCTTGGTGATCCGTTCGTCCACCTGCTCGCGGTCGTATCCGCGCCTTGCGAACTCGAAACCGAAGGGGTTGGCAGTGTCGCTCATGGGGTTCCTGTCGAAAGAGACCGAGTGAGGTGATAAGGGGAATCCTAGGGGTGCTGACGGCGTGTCACAGCGTCAATCCAGGTTTGATCTGGAGAATGTCCGCTCAATCGAGTGGTCTGCCACCGGACTGTTTGCCCCCCGACCGGGCGGCGGCTGCGGCGGGGGCCTTACCGCCGCCGTCCTTCCCCTTGCCGACCTGGCTGTTCTTGCCGTCCTTGGCGTCCTTGCCGTTCGCCCCCGCGGTGCCGGGGCTCTCGAAGGACTCCAGGGCTTCGAGGACGTCCTGCACACGGGAGATCTCCGCGTTGATGTCCTCGCGTCTGCGGGTGATCAACTCCAGTTCGCGGCGGCCCTCGTCGACCATCCGCCTGGCTTCCGCGCGCGCCTCGGCCTTCGTCCGCTCGGCCGCGTCGAACGCCTCGGCCTGCTTCTGCTCGGCCTCGTTGAGCAGCCCCTCCGCCTTCTTCACCGCGGCGATACGGACCTTGCCCGCCTCGCCCTTGGCGTCGGTGAGCATCTGCTCGGCGCGTGCCTCGGCCGCGTTGAGCTGCTCGTGAGCTGCGGCGACGAGCTTGTCGACCCGCTCGCCCGCGGCCCTGGTGGCCTCGGCGGCCTCACGCCGGGCGCGGTCGTGCAGCGCGTCGGTCTCGGCCTCCGTGCGCGTGCGCAACTCCTCGGCGCGCTCGCGGATCGCGTGGGAGTCCCGGCGGGCCTCCTCCAGCATCCGGTCGGCGTCCGCGCGGGCCTTCTCCACCAGACCGCTCGCCTCCGAGGTGGCGTCGCGCACCAGCCGATCGGATTCCTTGCGGGCGGCGGCGACCATCACATCGGCCTGCTCCTCGGCCGCCGCGGTGGCCCTGGTGGCCTCCTCGTGCGCCTTCTCGACCAGCTTGTCGGCCTGTTCCGCGGCCTCCGTACGGCGCTTCGCGGCGTCGCCGCGGGACTCGTCCCGGACCCTTTCCGCCTCGGTACGCAGGCGTTCGGCCTCTGCTAGCGCGTCGTTGACGGTCGATTCCGCCAACTCCTTGGCGGCGTCGGTCTCTTCCCGCGTCTCCCGGCGCAGGGTGGCCGCGGCGTGCTCCGCGGCCGAGCGCAGCCCCGCGATCTCCTCGTCGGCCTGCGCCCGCAGTTCGCTGACCGAGTCCCGCACCTGCTGGGCCGTCTGCTCGGCCGCGGTCACCAGCTCGCGTGCCCGGCGCTCCGACTCCTCGGTGACCCGGGCGGCTTCCGCCTGAGCCTCCTCGACCCGCTTGCGCGCCGAGGCCAGCAGCTCCTCGGCCTGCCGGGTGGCCTGCGTACGCTCGCGCTCCGCCTCGCCGCGGGCGGCGGTCAGCATCTCCTCCGCCTCGCGCCGCCGGCGCGCGGCCTCCTCCTGCGCGGCGGTCAGCGCCTCCTGCGCCTCCGCCGCCAGCCGCTCGGCGGCGGCGGACGCCTCGGAGCGGATCCGGTCGGCCGCCTCCTGGGCCTCGCGCCGCAGCCGCTCGGACTCGCCCGTGGCGTCCTCGTGCAGCCGCTGGGCGGCGGCCTCGGCCTCGGCGCGGGTCGTGGCCGTCTCGGCGGCCGCCTCCTCGCGCATCCGGGTCGCCTCGGCCTGCGCCTGCTGCTGGAGCGTACGCAGCCGCTCCGCGGCCTCCGCGCGCAGCCGCTCGGTCTCCTCCGCCGCCTCCCGGCGGATCCTCTCCGCCTCGCCGCGGGCCCCGGCCAGCGCCTCGTCGGCGGCCGTGACCCGGGCGGCCGCCTCCTGCTGGAGCCGGTCCAGCTCCGTCTGCACCTCGGCCCGGCGGGCGGTGACGGCCTCGTCGGCCTCGGTACGGGTCTTGCGCGCGGCCTCCGCCGCCGCTTCGGTGATCTTCCCGGCCTGCGCCTCGCCCTCGGCGCGCAGCTCGTCGGCCTCCGTGCGGGCCTTGGCAAGCGCCTCCTCGGCCCGCTCGCGCAGCGTCGCGGCCCGCTCGGCGGCCTCGCCGCGCACCCGCTCGCCCTCAGCCGTAGCGGCCTCGCGCATTTCCTCGGCGTCGGTGCCGGCCTTCGCGAGCAGTTCCTCGGCGGACTTCGCCGCCTCCTCGATCTGCGCGACCGCGTCCCTGCGGGCCTCGCCGCGGATCCGCTCGCCCTCGGCGGTGGCCTCCGCACGCAACTGCTCGGCCTCGTCCCGCAGCCGCCGGGCCTCGCCCTGCAGCTCGACCGTCTTGGCCCGGAACTCCTCGGTGTCGTCCTTGGCCGCGCCCTTGAGCTGCTCGGCCGCCGCCGCGGCCTCGTCCCGCAGCCGCGCGGCCTCGGCCTCCGCCTCCCGGCGGATCCGGTCGGCCTCCTCGCCGGCGGCCGTGGTGGTGTCCTCGGCCTGCCTGGACGCCTTGTTGAGCACGTCCTCGGCGGTCTTGGCGGCCTTGGCGATGGCGTTGGCGCTGTCCTCCGCGGAGCGGGTACGGGCCGTCTCCTCGGCCTCCGCGATCAGGGCCTCGGCCTGGGTACGGGCGTCGGCCCGCACCTGCTCGGCCTCCGCCTTGATCGCCTCGGCCTCCTTGGTGGCCTCGCCGACCAGCCGCGCGATCTCGTTGCGCGTGGTGCGCATCCGCTGGTCGGCGCCCGCCTCGGTCTCGGCGATCTTCTTGGTCGCCGCCTCCTCGGCCTGCGCCACCAGCCGCTCCGCCTCGGTGCGCGCGGAGCGCAGCGAGGTCTCGGCCTCCGCCAGCTTCTCCTCGGCCCGGCGCTGTGCCTCGGTCGCCTCCCGGCGGGCCTCCTCCGCCTCCCCGGCGGAGGAGCTGCGCAACTGCTCGGCGTGGGTGGTGGCCTCCTGGGCCTGGGTGGAGGCGGCGTTCAGCAGCCGCTCGGCGTCGGCGCGGGCGCGCCGCAGCAGGTCGTCGGCCTCCGCCCGGGCGGCCTCGGCCTCGCTGCCGACCCGCTGGCGGGTCTGCTCCGACTGACGCTGCGCCTCGGCCCGGGCGGCGGCGACGAGCCGGTCCGCCTCGGTCCTGGTCTCGTCCATGAGCCGGCGGGCCTGTGCCTCGGTCCGGGAGCGCAACTGCTCGGCCCACGAGACGTTCTCGTTGACGTGGGTCTCGACGGTGGTGCGGCGCTCCGCCAGCTCCTCGTCCAGCCGCTGCCGCCGGGCGATCGCCTCGGCGTGCAGGTCGGCCTCCATCCGGGCCTGGCGCTCGGCGTGCTCCTGGAGGAGCCGCTGCGCCTGGGCGCGGGCCTCACGCAGTTCGCGCTCGACGTCGGCGCGCAACTGGTCGGCCTGGGCCTGGGCGTTGCGCAGCAACTGCTCGGCCTGGTGCGAGGCGCTGTCGAAGGAGGTACGGGCGCCGATTCCGCGGCGCGCCTCGTGCAGCTTGGCGCGTAGCACCTCGACCTGGTAGCCGAGGTCCTCGGCGTGCTGAACGGCCTTCTCCCGCTCCTTCTTCAGCCGCTCGATCTCGGCCTCGAACTGCGAGAGCCCGTCCATCACGGCGTCAGGCTCGTAGCGGTCGTAGCCCCGCACTGCGCGGTCCCATCCGTCCCCGGGTCGTTTCTGCCGAACTGGCAATGGCGATGACGTGTACTGCGTTCGTTGGCTCTTCGTGTGCTGGTATCGATGGTGTCAGATGATCGGGCCGCCCAGGACGCGGGCGGCCCCCTGCACTCTACCGGCCATGCGAATCAAAGGTCAGTGTGCGCCCGTGCCCGATGCGGAAGTGACCAGTTCCGTCAGCACGCCGTGGCAGTCCTTGGGGTGCAGGAAGGTGATCCGCGAGCCCATCGAGCCGCGCCGCGGCTCGTCGTAGAGGACGCGTACGCCCTTGTCACGGATGGCGTCGGCGTCGGCGTCGACGTCCGCGGTGCCGAAGGCGATGTGGTGGACGCCCTCGCCGTTCTTCGCCAGCCACTTGCCGACCGCGGAGTCCTCGCGGACGGGTTCGAGCAACTGCAGGTACGAGGCGCCGCCGTCGGACGTCTCGTTGATCTTCAACATGGCCTCGCGGACCCCCTGCTCCTCGTTGACCTCGGTGTGGAACACCTCGAAGCCGTAGGTGGCCCGGTAGAACTCGACGGTTGCGTCAAGGTCATGACAGGCGATTCCGATGTGGTCGATGCGCGTCAGCATGCGCACAGTCCACCGCTGCACGGAAGGTTACGCAACGTGCGCACGGTCACACCGAACGAACCGTGACCCGGACGCGTACCGCTCAGTACGCTGAAGTTAACCCTCATTCACTTCTCCCCGAAGGGGACGCGCATGACCGGCAGCGGCACCTCAGGCACCACGTCCGTGATCGTCGCGGGCGCCCGTACCCCCATGGGGCGCCTCCTCGGCTCCCTCCGGCCGTTCTCCGGCGCGGATCTGGGCGGCTTCGCCATCGAGGCGGCCCTGACGCGTGCGGGCGTCGCGGCCGACCAGGTGGAGTACGTGATCATGGGGCAGGTCCTCCAGGCCGGGGCGGGGCAGATCCCGGCGCGGCAGGCCGCGGTCAAGGCGGGCATCCCGATGAGCGTGCCCGCGCTGACCGTGAACAAGGTGTGCCTGTCGGGACTCGACGCCATCGCGCTGGCCGACCAGCTCATCCGCGCCGGCGAGTTCGACATCGTCGTCGCCGGCGGCCAGGAGTCCATGACCAACGCCCCGCACGTGCTGCCGAAGTCCCGCGAGGGCGTGAAGTACGGCGCGCTGCAGATGCTCGACTCCATGGCGCACGACGGGCTCACCGACTCCTTCGAGGGCATCGCCATGGGCGAGTCCACCGAGAAGCACAACGCCCGCCTCGGCATCGCCCGCGAGCCGCAGGACGCCTTCGCCGCCGCCTCCCACCAGCGGGCCGCCGCCGCCCGGGAGCGCGGGATCTTCGCCGAGGAGATCACCCCGGTCGAGCTCCCCCGGCGCAGGGGCGAGGCCGTCGTCGTCGACACCGACGAGGGCATCCGCCCGGACACCACCGCCGAAGGGCTGGCCAGGCTGCGCCCCGCCTTCGCGCCCGACGGCACGATCACCGCCGGCACCGCCTCGCAGATCTCCGACGGCGCCGCCGCCGTGGTCGTCATGAGCCGCGCCAAGGCCGAGGAGCTGGGGCTGACCTGGCTGGCCGAGATCGGGGCCCACGGGAACGTGGCGGGCCCGGACAACTCCCTGCAGTCGCAGCCCTCGAACGCCATCCTGCACGCGCTGAAGAAGGAGGGCATCGACGTCGGCGACCTCGACCTCATCGAGATCAACGAGGCCTTCGCCGCCGTCGCCGTGCAGTCCATGAAGGACCTCGGCGTCACCCCTGAAAAGGTGAACGTCAACGGCGGCGCCATCGCCCTGGGTCACCCGATCGGGATGTCCGGCGCCCGGCTCGTGCTGCACCTCGCCCTCGAACTGAAGCGCCGCGGCGGCGGCGTCGGCGCGGCCGCCCTGTGCGGGGGCGGCGGCCAGGGCGACGCACTGGTGGTGCGGGTACCGAAGGTCTGAGGCCGGCGCCACGGGCGCGGCCGCCCCGGTCCGTACGGTGACCGGGACAGGGGAGGGGCCGGGGAGCAGGCCCCGTACGGACGCAAGGAGCCATCACACATGCCAGCCGCAGACGTCGCCGCGCTCGTGGCCGCCGCCCGCGAGGGCGGCCCGCGGGCCGTCGCCCGGCTCATCACCCTGGTCGAGGGCGCGTCGCCGCACCTGCGCGAGGTGATGGCCGCCCTCGCCCCGCTCGCCGGCCGTGCCTACGTCGTCGGGCTCACCGGCTCGCCCGGCGTCGGCAAGTCCACGTCCACCTCCGCCCTGGTCTCCGCGTACCGCAAGCGCGGCAAGCGGGTCGGCGTGCTGGCCGTCGACCCCTCCTCGCCGTTCTCCGGCGGGGCGCTGCTCGGCGACCGGGTGCGGATGGGCGTGCACGCCTCCGACCCCGGCGTCTACATCCGCTCCATGGCCACCCGCGGCCACCTCGGCGGGTTGGCCTGGTCCGCGCCGCAGGCGATCCGCGTGCTCGACGCCGCCGGCTGCGACGTGGTGCTGGTGGAGACCGTCGGCGTGGGGCAGTCGGAGGTGGACATCGCGGGGCAGGCCGACACCTGCGTGGTGCTGCTGGCGCCCGGCATGGGCGACGGCATCCAGGCGGCCAAGGCCGGGATCCTGGAGATCGGCGACGTCTACGTGGTCAACAAGGCCGACCGCGACGGCGCCGACGCCACCGCCCGCGAGCTGAACCACATGCTCGGCCTCGGCGAGGCCCGCGCCGCCGGCGACTGGCGTCCGCCCATCGTCAAGACCGTCGCCGCCCGCGACGAGGGCACCGACGAGGTCGTCGAGGCGCTGGAGAAGCACCGGGCGTGGATGGAGGAGCACGGCGTGCTGGCCGCGCGCCGGCTGCGCCGGGCGGCCGGGGAGGTCGAGACGATCGCGGTCACGGCGCTGCGCGAGCGCATGGCCGACCTGCACGGCGACCGGCGGCTCTCGGCGCTCGCCGAGCGGATCACGGCGGGCGAGCTGGACCCGTACGCCGCCGCCGACGAGCTGCTCGAAGGCCTCACCGGCGGCTGAGGCGCGGGCCGGGGCCCAGGGCGTACGAACCGGGGGACCGGCCCGTACGCCGCCGGGCGCCCGCTACCTGGGGTAGCCCGCGGGACTGCCGCCCGGCACGCCCTGCTGATGCGGCACGGCGCCGGTGGCCAGGCCCGCCTGCATCGTCTCCGTCGACTGCAGCAGCACCTGCCCGGCCCCGGTGAACTGGAACTGGTGCTCCTCGCCGGACGCGCCGCCGATGCCGGTCATCGCGCGGATGCCGCCGAGGAGGCCCTGCATGTAGCCGTGGTCGTAGTGGTGGCACGGCGACGGGCAGTCGGCCCAGCCCACCAGCGCCTGCGGGTCCACCCGGATCGGCGGCTCGACGAAGACGACGGCGCCGTTGGAGACCGCGACGAACTTGCCCGTGCCGATCAGCGTCAGGAAGCCCGGCACGATCGACTGCTTCAGCTCCAGACCCGGCTCGAACGCCAGCAGGTTCCCGGAGCGGATCGTGAGGTTGCCGTCGTCCAGGTCGAAGGAGTTGACGTCGAACGCCCGGTCCGCGAGCACCATCACGCCGCTGCCCCGCGCCACCACCCAGTCCGCGGCGTGCAGCGGCGAGTGGAAGCTCCCGGCGACCAGCCCGTCGAACCCCCCGTAGCCGACGCCCTCGAAGGAGATCTGCCCGTAGTAGGCGATCATCTTCCCCTTCTGCAGGAACCACTGCCCGTTGAGCGCGACGCTGAAGGCGTACGGGTGGACGTTGTCGTTGCGCGGCAGCGTGTTCATGTCGTGAACGACGGGTCCGGCGGTCAAAGCTTCTCCTCCGATGCCTGCACGTAGACCGTGCCGTTGCCCGACAGCTCCAGTTGGAAGGCCTCGCCGGAGCCGCGCCCCACCATGTCGCGCCAGCCGAGCGCGGTGGAGAGCTTGTTCTGCACCTGGCCGCGGTGCGCGACGTACGCCTGCGGGTCGACGTGCACCGGCCGCTGGGGGGTGATCGGCAGCTCCAGCACGCCGCCGTGGGCCATCACCGCCACCGCGCCGTGGCCGGCGAGGGTGGTGGTGAACAGGCCCTGGCCGGTGACCTGGCCGCGGACCATGCCCATGACGCCGCCCTGCGAGCCCATGAACATCGTGCCCTGCTGGAGCGAGCCGTCGAAGGCAAGCAGCCGGTCGGCCTCCACGTACAGGGTGTCGCCGGCCATCTCGATCACGTGCACCTCGTGGCCGCCGTGCCCGAACATCACCGTGCCCGAGCCCTCGACGGTCATCAGCGGCGTCGCCTCGTTCGCCACCCGGCGGCCGATCATCGACGTCACCCCGCCCTGGCCGCCCTGGATGTTGGGCGTGAAGCTGACCTGCCCGGTGTACGCGAGCATCGCCCCGCGCTGGCTGTACATCGTCTGGCCGGGCAGCACCTGTGCCTCGGCGATCTTCGAATTGAGCATGCGGAACGGCATCTAGACCGCACCCCCCACCGTGTTGCGCTCGCTGGGCTGCACGTAGACCAGCCCGTCGCCCTCGAAGCGGATCTGGAACCCCTCGCCGCCCCCCTCGCCTATGAGGGTGCGGAAGGTCGCGCCGGACTGGAAGTGCTGCTGCACGTGCCCGGTGTGCGCGACGTACGCGCCGGGGTCGACGACCAGCGGCGTGCCCGGTGTGACGCGCAGCACCACCGCGGGGCCGTCCGACATGATCGCCGCCTGCCCCGTGCCCTCCACCGTGGTGGTGAAAAGGCCGGTGCCGGTGCTCGCGCCGCGCATCCCGGTGAAGCTGGTCCCCGTCTTCAGCCCGCCGTCGGTCGCCAGCAGGTTGCTCGATTCCACGTACAGCTTGTCGGCCTGCAGGCCGACAAGATTGATCACACTGGCCCGGTCGGCGAAGTAGCAGGTGCCCTGCCCCTTCACCTCCATCAGCTCCATGGACTCGCCGGTCAGCCGGCGCGTCACCATCCCCCGTATCCCCTCGCCGCCCCCCGTGAGCTTCTTGAACGCCATCTGGCCGTCGTAGGCGACCATCGAGCCGTTCTTCGCTTTCACCGCGTCGCCGGCCATGTCCACGGCCAGCACCTTGCTGCCTTGCAGTCGAAACTGAGCCACGGGGCGACGCTAGCGGCTCGGCCACCCCTCCCGGAAGGCCGGGTATGGGCGGCTGACACAATGGGGTCCAGTTTGCCCGGGGAGATCCCCCGGATTCCGGACAATTCGAAGGCTGTTCCCATGGACCCTGTGGACATCGACACCGCATCCGCCCTCCGCCGCCTCCGGCTGATCTCGGCCCCCGAGGCGGTCTCCTTCCTGCTGCTGCTCCTGTGCTCCGTGCTCAAGCGGACGACGGACTTCGACGCGGTCCCGGTGATGGGCATGATCCACGGGCTGCTCTTCATCGGGTACGTGCTCTTCCTCGCCGACGCCTGGAACCGCACCCGCTGGCCGGTCAAGCGCGCGGCGCTGTACTTCGTCCTCGCCGTGCTGCCCGGCGGCGCCTTCGTCGCCGAGCGCATGCTGCGCCGCGAGGTGGAGGCCGGGATCATCGCCGACCGCGCCCGCCGCCAGGGTGTCGTCGGCACCTGACCGCCGCCCGCTGACGCTCCGTCCGACCCGTTCGCGGGACGGAACCCCCCGCACGGCCCTCTCCGGTTCGACACACAATCCATTTCCGCTTTTGGTGGGATATGTCGGCGTTGTCGTATCCGCGGAGGGACCGTGCGGCCGGAAGGCTATGACTACGAGAAGTTCAGCCGCCTCGCGGGGCCGCTGACGGAGCCCGGTCCGTCCGAGCCCTACCGGGTGCGCTACACGCGCCTGCTCTCCCGTGAGCCGCACCGCGTCCGGGCGGTCCTGCTCATGGCGCTGGCGCCGCTGCTGTCCGGAGCCCTGCTGCTCTACCTGGTCTGGCCCTCGCACTGGACCGAGCGCACCGGCGCCCCGCCCTGGCTGCTCACCGCGGACGCGGTGATGCTCATATCGATCGGGCTGATCGAGTCGTTCCGGCTGGTCAACGTCATCTCGATCGCGCACGCCACGATGGTCGCCCGGGACCCGGTCCCGGTCACCGCCGAGCCCGGCACCCGCGTCGCGTTCCTCACCACGTACGTGCCCGGCAAGGAACCCCTCGCCATGGTGCGTGCCACGCTCACCGGAGCGGTGGCGCTGCGGCACGAGGGAACGCTGGACGTCTGGCTGCTCGACGAGGGCGACGACCCCGAGGCCCGGACGCTCTGCGCGGAGCTGGGCGTACGGCACTTCAGCCGCAAGGGCGTGCCGCAGTGGAACGCCGAGGAGGGCCCGCACCGCGCCAGGACCAAACACGGCAACTACAACGCCTGGCTGGCCGCGTACGGCGACGGCTACGACTTCTTCGCCTCGGTCGACACCGACCACGTGCCGCTGCCGAACTATCTGGAGCGGATGCTCGGCTACTTCCGCGACCCCGACGTCGCCTTCGTCGTCGGCCCGCAGGTCTACGGCAACTACGACACCGCCGTCACCAAGCTCGCGGAGAGCCAGCAGTACCTCTTCCACGCGCTGATCCAGCGCGCCGGCAACGCCTCCGGCTCGCCGATGTTCGTCGGCACCAACAACGCGGTACGCATCTCCGCGCTCCGGCAGATCGGCGGCCTCTACGACTCGATCACCGAGGACATGGCCACCGGCTTCGAGCTGCACCGCACCCGCAACCCGGCCACCGGCCGGCACTGGTCGTCGGTCTACACCCCGGACGTGCTGGCCGTCGGCGAGGGGCCGACCTCCTGGACCGACTTCTTCACCCAGCAACTGCGCTGGTCGCGCGGCACGTACGAGACGCTCATCGGCCAGTACGGGCGCGGCAAGGGGCGCTTCCCCCTCCGGCGCCTCCTCAACTACTCGCTCATGCTCGTCTACTACCCGATGACCGCGGTCAACTGGCTCCTCGGCGCGCTGAGCTGCGTCCTCTTCCTCTGGCTCGGCGCCTCCGGCACCCAGGTTCCGGCGTCGATCTGGCTGATGCTCTACAGCGACGCGGCGGCCCTGCAGATCGGCCTGTACCTGTGGAACCGGCGGCACAACGTCTCGCCGCACGAGCCCGAGGGCTCCGGCGGCCTCGCCGGGATGCTGATGTCGGCGATGTCGGCGCCGATCTACTTCACGTCCTTCAAGGCGGCGGTGCTGCGCCGGCCGTGCCGGTTCGTGGTGACGCCCAAGGGCGGCGACGCGAGCCCCGACCGGCTGGCGACGTTCCGCATCCATCTCTTCTGGGCGGGGCTCCTCGCGCTCTCGTTCCTGGCGTCGCTGGCCCTGGGGCACACCCACGTCGCGATGCGCACGTGGACGGTGCTCGGGGTGGGCATCGCGCTCGCGCCGACGGCGATCTGGGTCTGGTCCGCGTGGCGGGTGCGGAGCGCGAACCGGCGCGAGGACGTCCGGCGCCGGGCGGACGTGGCCGCGGCCGCTGCCGTACGCGGCCGGGCCAGAGGGCTGCGCACGAGGCTCTGGAAGCCGGCCAGGGCGGCCGAGGACGCGCACGCCGGCCGGCCCGCGGCGCCGGCGGCGCCGGCCCCCGCCGCCACTGCCGCCCCCGCCGCCACTGCCGCCACGGCGTCCACGGCGAGCACGGCGTCCACGGCGACCACCACTGCGACGACGAGCGGGAGCTGATCCATGGCGTACCGGCCCGGCAAACGGTTCAAGAAGGCGGCGATAGGCACGGGCGTGGTCCTGCTGCTGGCAGGGCTCAACGCCCCCGCGGCCATCGGCTTCGCCGAGGAGCAGTACCACGAGTACCGGATATCCAGGCCCGGATACCAGCGGGAGTTCGGCTCCTGGCAGGTGCAGGACACCCCGGACTCGTACCACCTCAACGCCATCCACGCCACGCTGCTGCACACCGGCAAGGTGCTGCTCATCGCCGGCTCGGGCAACGACCAGAAGCAGTTCGACGCCGGCACCTTCCGCACCGTCCTGTGGGACCCGGAGGAGAACAGCTTCGAGGAGATACGCACCCCCGCCGACCTGTTCTGCGCCGGCCACACCCAACTCGCCGACGGCCGGCTGCTGGTCGCCGGCGGCACCGCCCGCTACGAACTGCTCGACGGCGACGTCGAGCGCGCCGGCGGCCGGATGCTGGTGAAGAACGAGAACCCGGACACGTCCGTCAGGCTGAAGAAGGGCACCGGCTTCATCGCCCCCTCCGGACTCGTCTACCGCAGCACCGCCGCGGTCACCGTCCCGGCCGCGGAGAAGAAGACCGCCAAGCGCGGCAAGCCGGTCGTCACCGCCGCCGAGGCCAACGTCTTCGTCGAGGCCGAGGAGGAGGGCCGCGGCTACATCCAGGACCGCCAGGCGCAGTACCTCGTCGAGGGCCTGACGGGCGAGAAGGCGGACAACGTCTACGGCCTCGCGCAGAAGCTCACCCTGGACAAGCAGGACTTCCAGGGGATCAAGGACACCTTCGAGTTCGACCCGGTCCAGGAGCGCTACGTGCGCGTCGACCCGATGGACAAGGCCCGCTGGTACCCCACGCTCGTGACGCTGCCCGACGGCAAGGTCCTCTCGGTCTCCGGCCTCGACGAGTCGGGCGAGATCCTCTACGGCGACAACGAGATCTACGACCCGAAGACCAAGAAGTGGTCCAAGGCCCCGAACCGCTACTTCCCCACGTACCCCGCGCTCTTCCTCACCGAGGGCGGCAAGCTCTTCTACTCCGGCGCCAACGCCGGCTACGGCCCCGCCGACCGCGGCCGCAGGCCCGGGATCTGGGACCTGGAGGACAACTCCTTCCGCACCGTGCCCGGCATGACCGACCCCGACCAACTGGAGACCGCCGGTTCGCTGCTGCTGCCGCCCGCGCAGGACCAGAAGGTCATGGTGCTCGGCGGCGGCGGGGTGGGGGAGTCGGCGAAGTCGACGCCGCGCACCTCGATCATCGACCTGACCGAGGACCGGCCCGCGTACGAGGACGGCCCCGCGCTGCCGCAGGGCACCCGGTACCTCAACAGCGTGATCATGCCGGACGACACGGTCTTCACCAGCGGCGGCTCCGCCGACTACCGCGGCCGCGGCGACAGCGACATCCACAGGGCCCAGTTCTACGACCCGGGCACCAACTCCTTCACCCGCGCCGCCGATCCGAAGGTGGGCCGCAACTACCACTCCGAGGCCGTGCTGCTGCCCGACGGCCGGGTGGCCACCTTCGGCTCCGACTCCCTCTTCGGCGACAAGGCCGACACCCGGCCCGGCACCTTCGAGAAGCGCATCGAGATCTTCACGCCGCCGTATCTGTACAAGGCGGAGGACGGCGAGCGGCTGTCGATCGGCGCGGGTCCCGGGCGGCCGGGGCGCGGGCAGGAGGCGACGTACGAGGTCGAGGGAGCCGAGCGGGTGGAGAAGGCGCGGCTGATCCGGCCGGGCTCGGTCACCCACGTCACGGACGTCGAGCAGCGCTCGATCCAGCTGGACGTGCGGAAGAGCGCCGGAAAGGTGACGGTGACGGTGCCGGCGGACCCGAGTCTGGTGCCGCCCGGCTGGTACATGCTCTTCGTCGCCGACGGCAAGGGCGTGCCGTCCGAGGCGAAGTGGGTACACGTGCCCTGACAAGCCCGTCGGCGGGGCCGCTGCCCCTCGGCCCCGCCGGCGTACCACCCCGCGTACCGGTGGGCGCGGCGCGCCTGCCGCCCGTACGGGACGGGGCGTTCAGCCCGCTCGGCGGGCCAGGCCCAGGGCGTAGTCCGGCCACCACGTACCGGCCTTGGGGCCCCCGCGGCACGGCCCGTCC
Source organism: Streptomyces sp. B5E4 (assembly GCF_039871555.1). Classification (NCBI taxonomy): domain Bacteria; kingdom Bacillati; phylum Actinomycetota; class Actinomycetes; order Kitasatosporales; family Streptomycetaceae; genus Streptomyces; species Streptomyces sp. B5E4. The sequence goes on along the minus strand of NZ_JBDPMI010000009.1, from coordinate 69,656 downwards.
GACTCCCCGGGGCGCTTGACCCACAGGAAGGCGTCGGCCCGCTCGTCGCCGGTCCGCGTCGTCGGCGGCTCGCCGAGCGCCCGCCCCGGCGGGTTGCACCACACGTCGTCCGGGGCGCCGGAGAGCGGGCCGTTGCCGTTGCGGCTGGTGTCGACGACGAAGTGGGCGCCGTCCAGCAGCTCCGAGAGCCGGCGGCCGTAGGCGAGCTGTTCGCCGGTGCGCTGGAAGTTGGAGACGTTGAGGGCGAAACCGTCGGCCGCGCCGATGCCGGCCTGCCGCAGCGCCCCGGCCAGCCGGCCGGGGTCGGTGATCCAGGAGGAGTTGCCGGCGTCGAGGTAGACCTTGACGCCCGGGTGCTGCTTGAGCCGGGCGATGGCCCCGGAGATCAGCCGGTAGCGCTCCTCGTGCAGTTCCGGCGGGGTGCAGCCGTCCACGACGTGCGGGACGGCGTCGGGTTCGAGGATCACCAGCGCCTTCGCGTCGCCGATGTTGTCGGCGAAGGCGCCGATCCACTTCTGGTACGCGGTGACGTCGGCGGCGCCGCCCGCGGAGTGCTGGCCGCAGTCCCGGTGCGGGATGTTGTACGCCACGAGCACGGCGGTGCGGCCGTCGGCCGCGGCGCCGCCGACGGCCGTGCGCACGTCGTCGCCCGGGTCGTGGTCGCCGGTGGGCCACTCGGCCACCGGCTTGCTCGCGATCCGCTCCAGCAGCGCGGCGTCCTCGGCCCGCCCCTGCTGCTTCCACACGCGCACCTGGCGGGCGGCCGGAGAGCTCGGGTCCACCCAGAACGGGGTCCTGGCGGCCGTGGCCGCCCGCGCCCGCTCGCCCTGCCGCGGCCCGGCCTCGTCCCCGTCACCGTCCCCGGACGTGCAGCCGAGCAGGACCCCGAGGACCAGGATGCTGATGAGCGTACGGATCCGCGCCGACATGCACTTCTCCCGCGGGAGGTGATCGAACAGAACCCGTCGATCGTGACATGAGCGGATCTTTCCCCACGGAACGCCGCGCCCGCGCGGCCGGTGCCGCGGGCCGGAGGCGTCCGGATGGGCGTCAGCCGCCCGCGGCCAGCGCGCCGCCGAGCGGCGTGCGCTCGTACAGCACCCGGTGGCGCTCGCGGTGGGACGTCAGCAGGCCCGCCGCCTTCAGCACGGTCAGGTGCGCGGAGACCGAGGACGGGGCCAGCCCGAGGCGGCGGGCCAGCGCGGAGGTGGAGGCCGGTTCGTCGAGCGCGGCGAGGACCGCGGCCCGGCCGGCGCCCAGCAGCCGCGCCAGCGCCTGCGCCGCCTCGGGGCCGGTGTCCGCCCACAGGGTGCCGACGCCGCGGGCGGGATAGATGACGGTGGGCTGCCAGGGCGGCTGGAAGCCGGTCACCACGTCCGGCCAGACGAAGGCGCTGGGCATCAGCAGCAGGCCGTCGCCGGCGAGGTCGCGCTCGTAGCGGTCGCGGGACTTGGTGTTCACGGTGAGCAGGCCGTCCGCGTACGACAGCCGGTGGTGCAGCAGCGCGAACAGCTCGCCCAGCCCGGCGGAGGCCAGTTGCCGGGCGCGGAAGTCGATGTCCGCCTCCAGCAGGTCGCGCAGCCGCGGCCAGAACGGCTCGACCAGCACGTGCCAGGCGTGCTCGGTGAGGTCGGCCATCAGGCGGATCGCGGCGGCCGGGTCGTCGAGCAGCCTGCGGCCGAGCGGGGACTCGGCGGCGCCGGGGATGGTGCCGAACGACAGGGTCATCTCCGCGTGCGCGAGCGCCGGGTCGGTGGCGCGCAGCCGGGCGAGCCCGTCGGCCACCGAGGTGTAGGTCTCCTGCGGCGGGCCGCCGAGGAAGTCCGGGGTGTAGCTGGGGCCGGCCAGCGGCATGAAGATCCACAGCGGTTCGAGGTCGAGCCCGGCGGCGGCGTCGCCGAGGCGGCGCAGCCACGGCCGGTGGTAGCCGTGGCGCTCGGTGCGGCGCAGCGTCCGTATCGCCTCGTGGGTCTCGAAGACCGGGGAGACCGCGAAGCGGCAGCGCAGCAGATCGTCCGGGCCGAAGCGCATGTACATCGGCACGGCGGCCCCCTTTGCGGCTGACTGATTCGGCTGCCGCCGAAAGACTACGGCCCCCTGCCGGTGGGGGGCGAGGCTCCGGTGATGAGCGACACCACAGCCCCGGACGGCACGGCCGCGCCCGTGCCCGCGGCCCTGCCGTCCGGCCAGGACGGCACCGGCGTACGCGCCGACGTGCCCGCCGGCGCCCCGGCCGACCCGCGCGCCCGCTACGCCGACGTCTTCCGCGTCCGCGAGTTCCGCTTCGTCTTCGCCGCCCATGTCCTGTCGATCACCGGCGAGGTCGTCGCCGCCATCGCGCTGACCGTCCTCGTCTACGACAGGACCGGGTCCCCGCTGCTGAGCGCGCTCACCCTCGGCGTCGGCCTGCTGCCGTACCTGGTCGGGGGGACCCTGCTGTCCTCGATCGCCGACCGTCTTCCGGCCCGCCGGGTGCTGGTGACCTGCGATCTGCTGGCTGCCGTCTGCTTCGCGCTGATGGTGCTGCCGGGGATGCCCGTCGCCGTGCTGCTGGCGCTGCGCTGCGTCGCCGGCATCATCTCGCCGGTCTTCACCGGCACCCGGATCGCCACGCTCGCCGACATCCTCGGCACCGGCGACCGGTTCGTCCTCGGCCGCTCGGTCATCCGGCTCACCGCGCAGGCGGCGCAACTCGTCGGGTTCGCCCTCGGTGGGCTGCTGGCGGCGTTCTCCCCGCGCGCGACGCTGACGCTGACGGCGGTGGGGATGCTCGGCTCGGCGCTGGTGCTGCGCTTCGGCACCCGCGCCCGCCCGGCCCGTACCGCGGCCGGCAACGCCGCGGGGTCGCCCGGCCGCGCGAGCACCGTCGCCGACTCGCTCGCCGCCGCCGGCACCTTCCTGCGCGACCGCCGCATCCGCGCGCTGCTGCTGCTCACCTGGATCCCGCCGACCTTCGTCGTCGCCCCCGAGGCGCTGGCCGCCGCGTACGCCGACGACCTCGGCATCGGGGCCCTCGGCCTCGGCCTGCTCATGACCGGCATGCCGATCGGCGCGGTCACCAGCGAGATCCTGGCCGGCTCGCTGCTCGGCCCGCGCGGCCGGGAACGGATCGTCTTCCCGGTGGCGGTGCTGTGCACGGTCCCCGCGATCGGCTTCGTGACGCACCCGTCGTTCGGCTGGGCGCTGCCGCTGCTGGTGCTCACCGGCTTCGGCATCTCGTACTCGCTCGGCCTCGACCAGTGGTTCGTCGCCGCCGTGCCCGAGGAGAGGCGCGGCCGGGCGATGACGCTGCAGACCGCCGGGCTGATGACGCTGCAGGGGGTGGGCATGGCGGGCGCGGGCGCGGTCGCGGAGTTCGTGCCCGTGCACCTGGCCGTCGCCGCGGTCGGAGTCACGGGCACGGTGTGCTCGCTGCTCGTGTGTCTGGAAGTGCGCAGGACCCGACCGAAAGATAGGACCGGGCTGACCACGACATGACCGGGCGGTAGGGTCGGCGACGTGCCGAAGCCGCTGAGCCTGTCGTTCGACCCCATCGCGCGCGCCGATGAACTCTGGCGCCAGCGCTGGGGAGCCGTACCCGCCATGGGGGCCATCACCTCCGTGATGCGCGCCCACCAGATCCTGCTGGCGCAGGTCGACGCCGTGGTCAAGCCGTACGGGCTGACCTTCGCGCGGTACGAGGCCCTGGTGCTGCTCACCTTCTCCAAGGCCGGCGAGCTGGCGATGTCGAAGATCGGCGAGCGGCTGATGGTGCACCCGACGTCGGTGACCAACACCGTCGACCGGCTGGTCAGGTCCGGCTACGTGGCCAAGCGCCCCAACCCCAACGACGGCCGCGGCACCCTCGCGTCGATCACGGACCAGGGCCGCGAGGTCGTCGAGCAGGCGACGCGGGACCTGATGGCGATGGACTTCGGGCTCAGCGCGTACGACGAGGAGCAGTGCACGGAGATCTTCGCCATGCTGCGCCCGCTGCGGATAGCCGCGGGAGACTTCGAGCAGTAGCCCGCGCGGACCGCGCGCCGGCACCCGCTACGCCTACGCCGCCGCGGGCTCGCCCTCGCGGACGACCAGCGGCTCGACCTCCCGGGTGAGCTTCCGCTCGACGAAGAACGCCGCCGTCGGCACCGTCCCCGCGAGCAGCACCCAGATCAGCCTGCCGACCGGGAGCTTCGCCTTGGAGCCGAGGTCGAAGGCGAACACCAGGTAGAGGATGTACAGCCAGCCGTGGGCGATGCTCACGACCTTTGTGAAGCCGTCGGCGCCCGAGAGGTCCAGGGCGTACTTGCCGATCATGCCCAGGGTCAGCAGGACGAGGAGCACGCCGGTCACGTACGCCATCGTGCGGTAGCGGGTGAGGACGCTCTTCTTCATGGCATCGAGCCTAAACCCCGCGCGGAACACGTAGTGACCACCCCCACTTCCCGGCCGCGTAGGGCGCGGTCGGGCCCGGGGCATGCGACACTTAGTAGGACGTCCTATTAAATGCGCCGCGCGATCCGCGCGCAGAGAGAGGCGGTACGGGCATGGATGCTGCGGCCATGGAAGAAGGCCGGCGCCGCTGGCAGGCGCGTTACGACGCGGCCCGCAAGCGCGAGGCGGACTTCACCACGCTCTCCGGCGACGACGTCGAGCCGGCCTACGGCCCGCGCCCCGGGGACGTCTACGAGGGCTTCGAGCGCATCGGCTGGCCCGGCGAGTTCCCGTACACCCGCGGGCTGTACGCCACCGGCTACCGCGGCCGGACGTGGACCATCCGCCAGTTCGCCGGCTTCGGCAACGCCGAGCAGACCAACGAGCGCTACAAGCTCATCCTCGGCGCGGGCGGCGGCGGGCTGTCCGTCGCGTTCGACATGCCCACCCTCATGGGGCGCGACTCCGACGACCCGCACGCGCTGGGCGAGGTCGGGCACTGCGGCGTGGCCATCGACTCCGCCGCCGACATGGAGGTGCTGTTCCGCGACATCCCGCTGGGCGACATCACCACCTCGATGACGATCAGCGGCCCCGCGGTCCCCGTGTTCTGCATGTACCTGGTCGCCGCCGAGCGCCAGGGCGTCGACCCCGGCGTGCTCAACGGCACGCTGCAGACCGACATCTTCAAGGAGTACATCGCGCAGAAGGAGTGGCTCTTCCAGCCCGAGCCGCACCTGCGCCTCATCGGCGACCTGATGGAGTACTGCGCCGCGCGCATCCCCGCGTACAAGCCGCTGTCCGTCTCCGGCTACCACATCCGCGAGGCCGGCTCGACGGCCGCGCAGGAGCTGGCCTACACCCTGGCCGACGGCTTCGGCTACGTGGAGCTGGGCCTGTCCCGCGGGCTCGACGTCGACGACTTCGCCCCGGGCCTGTCCTTCTTCTTCGACGCCCACGTCGATTTCTTCGAGGAGATCGCCAAGTTCCGCGCCGCGCGCCGCATCTGGGCCCGCTGGCTGCGCGACGTGTACGGGGCGCGCAGCGAGAAGGCGCAGTGGCTGCGCTTCCACACCCAGACCGCGGGCGTCTCGCTGACCGCCCAGCAGCCGTACAACAACGTGGTGCGCACCGCCGTCGAGGCGCTGGCCGCCGTCCTCGGCGGCACCAACTCGCTGCACACCAACGCCCTGGACGAGACCCTGGCGCTGCCCAGCGAGCGGGCCGCGGAGATCGCGCTGCGCACCCAGCAGGTGCTGATGGAGGAGACCGGCGTCGCGAACGTCGCCGACCCGCTCGGCGGCTCCTGGTACGTCGAGCAGCTCACCGACCGGATCGAGGCCGACGCGGAGAAGATCTTCGACCAGATCCGTGAGCGCGGCCGGCGCGCCCACCCCGACGGGCAGCACCCCATCGGGCCGATCACGTCCGGGATCCTGCGCGGCATCGAGGACGGCTGGTTCACCGGCGAGATCGCCGAGTCCGCCTTCAGCTACCAGCGGGCGCTGGAGAAGGGCGACAAGAAGATCGTCGGCGTCAACTGCCACACCGGCTCCGTCACCGGCGAGCTGGAGATCCTGCGGGTCAGTCACGAGGTGGAGCGCGAGCAGGTGCGCACGCTGGCCGCCCGCAAGGGCGCCCGCGACGACGCGCGGGTGCGCGCCGCGCTGGCGGACATGCTCACGGCGGCCCGGGACGGCGGCAACATGATCGAGCCGATGCTCGCGGCGGTACGGGCCGAGGCCACGCTCGGCGAGATCTGCGACGTGCTGCGCGACGAGTGGGGCGTCTACACCGAGCCGGCGGCCTTCTGACCCGTACGCGCGCGGGCCGGTCCGTACGCGCGCGGGGGAGCGGGGTCACACGACGAGCACGGACTTGCCGCGCGTGTGGCCCTTCTCCCAGTCCCGGACCGCCTCGGCGGCGTCGGCCAGGGGGTACCTCCGGCCGACGACCGGTGTGATCGTGCCGGCCGCCAGCAGGCCGCGCACCTCGTCGACGTCCTCCGGCCGGGGGCGTACGTAGGGTGCCTTCACCTTCCGGGCGGAGACCAGGGAGCGCAGGGAGCCGCCGAGCGAGCGCCGCAGGTCGCCGACCCACCTGCCGCCGCCCTCGCCGCCGACCAGGACGATCGTGCCGCGCGGGGCGAGGACGCGGCGCAGCGCGGCGAGCGGGCGGTTGCCCGCGGTGTCGAGCACGAGGTCGAAGCGGGCGGTGCCGGCGGTGACGTCCCGCTCGGTGTAGTCGACGACGTGGTCCGCGCCGAGCGAGCGGACCAGTTCGGTCTTGTCCGTACCGCAGACGCCGGTGACCTCGGCCTCGCGTGCCTTGGCCAGTTGGACGGCGAACGTGCCCACGCCGCCGCCGGCGCCGAGCACCAGGACGCGCCCGCCCGTCCGCAGCCCGCCCGCGTCGCGCAGGGCGCGCAGCGCGGTGATCGCGGAGGTGGGCACGGCAGCGGCGGCGTCGAAGTCCACCTCCGCCGGCTTGAGCGCGAACATCTCGGCGGCGCCGCGGCAGTACTCCGCGAAGGTGCCGCCGCTGCCGACGCCGAACACGTCGTCGCCCGGCGCGAAGCGGGTGACGCCCGCGCCGACCGCCGTGACGGTCCCGGCGGCGTCCCAGCCGCGCACCCGGTCCTTCGGCCGGCGCAGGCCGAAGCCCATCAGGCGCATCATGTACGGCAGCCCGGTCATCAGGTGCCACACGCCGGGGTCGAGTCCCGCGGCACGGACGCGTACGACGATCTCGCCCGCACCCGGTTCCGGCCGTTCGACCTCGGCCTGCCGCAGCACCCCGGCCGGGCCGTAGCGGTCCTGGACGATCGCCTTCATGGGGGCCCTCCTCCTCGAGGTGGGCTGCCAGCATCCCGCTCCGGGCGCGGCCGGGACAGGCCCGAAGGGCCTATTGCGCCGGCGGTTCCCGGCTGCCCGGGGCCGGGGGCGGCGCCGGATCGGCCGGGGCGGCCAGGCCCCGGGTCAGCAGGGTGGCGAACGCCGTCGCCCACGCGGCCGTCACCGGCTCCGCGCTGACCAGCAGCCGGTGCAGCACGGAGCCGGCGATCACATCGAAGATCATGTCCGCGGTACGGTCCGCCGCCGCCGGGTCCGGCTCCACCGGCAACTCCCCGCGTGCCTGCGCCCGTTCGCGGCCTCGTAGCACCAGATGCCGCTGCCGCTCCACGATCGAGCCGCGGATCCGCTCGCGCAGGGCCGCGTCCTGCGTCGCCTCCGCCAGCACCGCCGTCAGCGCGCCGCGCGTGTGCGGCTCCTGCAGCAGCCCGGCGAACTGCAGCACCACGCCCTCCACGTCCCGCGCCAGGCTGCCGTGGTCCGGCAGCCGCAGTGAGTCGAAGAGGTCGGCGAGCGCGTCCAGGACGAGTTCGTTCTTGCCCGGCCAGCGCCGGTAGAGCGTGGTCTTCGCCACTCCCGCGCGGGCCGCGACGCCGCCGAGCGTCACCCCGGCCCAGCCCGTCTCGGCGATCGCGGCCCGGGCGGCGTCCAGGATGGCCCGGTCCGCGGTCGCGCTGCGCGGCCGGCCCGCGCGCCGTGCGCAGGGGGTCTCGTACCTCATGAGCTGGACCTTGTCCCTTCTCCGCGCCACCGCAGGCAGGGTTACGCTACGGCGCGTAGCGTAAGTCACCCCCGAGCGACCGGTGTCTTCCGCCGCACCTGGAACCCACCCGGGACGAACCCTTCCGGGCGGGTTCGCCGAGTCATCCGCGGCCCGTCCGTTCAATGCACCGCGGGAAGGGGGGAGGATAGGGCGTATGCAGCCACGCAACATGTCTATGAGCGGAGCGGTCGACCTGGCCGCGGTGAAGGCGGCCGCGGAGGCCAAGGAGAAGGCGGAGGCGGCCCGCGCCCAGGCCGCCCGCGACGGGGTGCCCGCGCCCGGCGCCGGCGCGCTGGTCATCGATGTCGACGAAGCGGGCTTCCAGCAGGACGTCCTGCAGCGCTCCACCGAGGTCCCGGTCGTCGTCGACTTCTGGGCCGAGTGGTGCCAGCCGTGCAAGCAGCTCAGCCCGCTGCTGGAGCGGCTGGCGCAGGAGTACGCCGGGCGGTTCGTGCTGGCCAAGATCGACGTGGACGCGAACCAGATGCTGTTCCAGCAGTTCGGCGTCCAGTCCATCCCGGCCGTCTTCGCGGTCGTCGGCGGGCAGGCCATCCCGCTGTTCCAGGGCGCCGCACCCGAGCCGCAGATCCGCCAGGTGCTGGACGAACTGGTCAAGGTCGCCGAGCAGCAGTTCGGCATCGTCGGGCAGGCGGTCGCCGGCGAGCCGGCCGCGGCCGGCGAGGACGGCGCCGGTGAGCAGGAGGCGCCGGAGGAGCCGGCGGGTCCCTACGACAGCGCGCTAGCGGCGGCCGGTGACGCGCTGGACCGGGGCGACCTCGGCGGCGCGATCCAGGCGTACCAGAACGTGCTGTCCGACGACCCGGGCAACGTGGAGGCCACGCTGGGTCTCGCGCAGGCGGAACTGCTGCGGCGGGTCGAGGGGCTCGACCCCGCGGCCGTACGCAAGGAGGCGGCGGACAACCCCGCGGACGTGGCGGCGCAGATCCGGGTCGCCGACCTGGACCTGGTCGGCGGGCACGTCGAGGACGCGTTCGGGCGGCTGGTCGACACGGTGGCGCGGACCGCCGGTGAGGACCGGCAGGCCGCGCGGGTGCGGCTGCTGGAGCTGTTCGAGGTCGTCGGCGGTGACGATCCCCGGGTGGTGGCGGGGCGGCAGGCGCTGGCCCGTGTGCTGTTCTGAGCAGAAGATGACCAAGGGTGACAGTCCCTGCTGCTTTGCCAAGAATTGACTTGTGAGCAGGGCTGTTACCCGCAGTAACTGACGCGCTGTCAGATGGCCGTCTTTGTCATGCCATGTCGCCGGGTGCGCCCGCGGTCGTCGGCGACCCAGTGTGCGGGATCCGGCCAGTGTGGCCGGATCTGCCTCACCCTCGCGTTACCCGTTGGTAACGAACCCCTTGTGCGCCCCCCTTCCGATGGACCACGATCGCCAACCGGACAGGGGGGTTCCCCGTTTCCGCGGACCGTTTCCGCGGACCGGAGCCTGTCCGGACAACGAGTCGCTCGGGGGTGACACCCCCTTCGACGTAGCGCGTCCGCCGCCCGTACCCGGACCCGCAGAGCCGCGCCGGCGAGCGCGTGCGGATCCTCCTCGCTCCCGAGGACCGGCCCACGGGCCCAGGACGTACGTCCGAGAAGGAGGAGAGGCATGGAGTCCCAGGCACGTGGTGGGACCAGATGGAAGCGTTTCGCCGTGGTCATGGTGCCGAGCCTGGCGGCGACCGCCGCGATCGGCCTGGCACTGAGCCAGGGCGCGCTGGCGGCGTCGTTCAGCGTGTCGGGCCAGGAGTTCAAGGTCACGGCGGACCGGCTGGAAGGCACCGGCTTCGTCCAGTACGGGGGAGTCGACAGCGGTCACGACCTGGAGGGCGACAAGGCCACCCGGCCGGTCGCGATCTCCGCGTTCAAGGACGCGAAGATCGACGGCATGTGCCAGTCGGTCGTCACGCCCGACGTCCCGCTCATCGGCTCGGTCAGCCTGGTGCTGACGGCCGGCGACGACAAGCCGGTGGAGGCGAAGAACCTCTACATCGACATCGCGCAGCTCGACGCCGACGCGACGTTCGAGAACATCAACATCGGTGTGGCCGCCGGGTCCAGCACCAAGGGACCGGGCATCGGCAAGGGCGACAACGCGAACCCGAACGGCTTCGCGCAGGAGGCCGACAGGGCCGTCCTCACCGACGTGAAACAGACCGCCTGGGCCACCAGTGCCGGCACCTTCAAGCTGAGCGGGCTCAGCATGAAGCTGCACAAGGGCGTCAAAGAGTGCTTCTGACCAGGCACTCGGCCGGCGGGGAGGCGCGTACCGCTCCCCGCCGGACCTCCCACTGACTGCACCGCACCGCCGTACCGGGGAGCTGTATCCATGAGCGCCGACCTGCCGGACCTGCTGCACCGAATGAACACCTGGCGGCTGGGATTCCGTGCCTGGCGTGGCTCCCGTCCGTTCTGGGCGGGTCTGCTGGCCATCGCGGGCGGCGTGCCGATCGGCGCGCTGCCGTACTACCACATCAAGCTCGGCAACCTCAGCCTGCAGATGGCGACGCAGGCGGGGGCCGGCGGCCTGATCATCGGTGTGCTGCTGGTGACGCTCGGGCTGACCATGTGGTTCCACTCCGTCGTCCGGGTGTTCGCGGGCGTCGCCTCCCTCGTGCTGGCGCTGGTGTCGATCCCGGTGTCCAACTTCGGCGGGCTGCTGGTGGGCTTCCTGCTGTCGCTGATCGGCGGGGCGCTGGCCGTCTCGTGGGTGCCGGGGGACGTGGTGGCCGACGCCGCTTCCGGCACCTCCGACGCCTCCGGCTCCTCCGGGTCCGCCGTGCCGTCCGCGGACCCGGAGGAGCAGAGAGCCGACGTCGACGAACTCCTCGTGGGTGTCCTTGAGGACATCGACGGCGGGAGGCACCGTGCGGCCGGATGACCACGCGAGGGCCGTACGCCGGGGGCCGCGGCACGCGGCGCCGCGCAGGCCGCTGCTCGGCCGGGTGCCGGCGGGCAGGGCGATAGCCCTGGCGGCCATGCCCACCGCGGTCTTCCTGGGCCTGGGGCTGACGCCGCGCCCGGCGATCGCCGAGGACGATCCGGCGGACCGCTGGCGGCCGGGGCCGTGCGCGGAGCGGTCGGAGGAGCCGGAGGACGAGGAGACGGCGGACGCCGGGGACGCGCCGGAGGCCCGGGGCGGCGAAGAGGCGCCGGGCGCCGGGGAGTCGGCGGAGCCCGGTGGCGGGCCGTCGCCGGGTCCGTCGGCGGCGGAGCGGCCGGGCGCCGGCGCGGGGTCGGACGGTGCCGCGGGCGACGCCGGGTCCGACGGGGGCGGAGCCGCGGGGTCCGGTGAGGCGGAGCCGAGTCCTTCGCCGTCGGAGTCCCACCCCTGGTACGACCCGCTGGGCCTCGGCGACACGCTGGACGACCTGCTCGACCCGGACGACCCCGAAGCGGGGGCCGGGCCCGGAGCCGAGCCGTCCGACGGCTCGGGCGGCGCCGGCTCCGACTCCGGTGCGGGCCCGGCCGGTTCCGGCTCCGCCGGCGGTACGGGCGCCGGCTCCGGCGCCGCCTCGGAGAAGGAGCGGCGGGCGACGGAGAAGGCCGTCCGCGACGCCGCCGAGGAAGCCGGCGCCACCGTGGAGGAGCTGGACGGCAGGGTACGGGACACGGCCGGGGACCCCGCGGACGAGAAGCCCGACGCCGCGGACGGCACCGCCGCGGACGCGGACGGCAAGAAGCCGTTCCCCTGCCCCACCGCCGACCCCGGGGCCCTGGCGAACGCCGCACCCGAACCCGGGCTGCCGCTGCTGCCCGACGACCCGTGGCGGCTGGAGAGCACCAGGCTCACCCTCCAGGGGCTCACGTACCACGGCATCGTCGAGGTGAGGACCTACGGCGGCAAGGTCAAGAAGGTGCTCAAGTACACCGCGGACGACGGGGTCGACATCCGCGACCTGCACCAGACCGTCGTCGGACCCGGCAGGAACACCACGCACGTACGCGCCGACAAGGGCAGCACGTCCACCATCCGCGACGGCACCGTGACCATGTACACCGAGGAGCTGCGGGGCAGCCTCTTCGGGCTGATCCCGCTGACGTTCAGCCCCGAGAGCCCGCCGCCGCTGGACCTGCCGTTCGCGTTCTTCACCGACGTGCAGGTCGTCCAGGCCGGTCAGTTCGGCGGCACGCTCACCGTGCCGGGCCTGAGGAACACCGTCGAGTAGCGCGGGGCGCGCCGCTCAGCTCAGCGCTCGCCGCCCAGGTGGTGCACGCGGACCATGTTCGTGGTGCCCGGCACCCCGGGCGGCGACCCGGCGGTCATGACCATCGTGTCGCCCTCGTGGAAGCGGTTGAGCTTCAGCAGCTCCGCGTCCACCAGGTCCACCATCGCGTCGGTGTTGTCCACGTGCGGCACGAGCACGGGCTCCACGCCCCAGCTCAGCGTGAGCTGGTTGCGTGTGCTCTCGTCGGTGGTGAAGGCCAGGATCGGCTGGCACGCGCGGTAGCGCGACAGCCGCCGCGCGGTGTCCCCGGACTGCGTGAACGCCGCGAGCGTCTGGGCGTCCAGGAAGTCCGCGATCTCGCACGCGGCCCGGGCCACGGACCCGCCCTGCGTACGCGGCTTCTTGCCCGGCACCAGCGGCTGCAGCCCGCGCGACAGCAGCTCGTCCTCCGCCGCCACGACGATCCGCGCCATCGTCTTGACCGTTTCGATCGGGTACTTGCCGACCGACGACTCGGCGGAGAGCATCACCGCGTCCGTACCGTCCAGGATCGCGTTCGCGACGTCGGACGCCTCGGCGCGCGTCGGGCGTGAGGCGTTGATCATCGACTCCATCATCTGGGTCGCGACGATCACCGGCTTGGCGTTGCGGCGGCACATCTCGATCAGCCGCTTCTGCACCATCGGCACCTTCTCCAGCGGATACTCCACCGCCAGGTCGCCGCGGGCCACCATCACGCCGTCGAAGGCGAGGACGATCTCCTCCATGTGGTCGATCGCCTGCGGCTTCTCCACCTTGGCGATGACCGGCACCCGCCGCCCGACCTCGTCCATGACCCGGTGGACGTCGCCGATGTCGCCGGCGTCGCGGACGAAGGACAGCGCGACCATGTCGCAGCCCATGCGCAGGGCGAAGCGCAGGTCGTCCACGTCCTTCTCGGAGAGCGCCGGGACGTTCACCGCCACGCCGGGCAGGTTGATGCCCTTGTGGTCGGAGACGACGCCGCCCTCGATGACCATGGTGCGCACCTCGGGGCCGCGCACCTCCAGCACCTCCAGCGCCACCGCGCCGTCGTTGACGAGGATGCGCTCGCCGGGGGAGACGTCGCCGGGCAGGCCCTTGTACGTGGTACCGCAGATGGAGCGGTCGCCGGGCACGTCCTCGGTGGTGATGGTGAACTCGTCGCCGCGGGCCAGCTCCACCGGGCCCTGGGCGAAGGTCTCCAGCCGGATCTTCGGGCCCTGCAGGTCGGCCAGCACGCCGATGGGCCGCCCGGTCTCCTCGGCGGCCTTGCGCAGCCGGTCGTAGCGCTCCTGGTGCTCGGGCTGGGTGCCGTGGCTCATGTTGAAGCGGGCCACGGACATGCCGGCCTCGATCAGCGCTTTGAGCTGCTCGAAGGAGTCGACGGCGGGACCCAGGGTGCAGACGATTTTCGCTCGGCGCATGACGCCATCCTATCGGTTTGTTCTCGACCGGAATTATTCCGGTGGGGGTAGCGCCGGGCCGTCCCCGCGGACCAGGCCGAGGGTCTGGGCGGCGATCTCCAGCTCCTCGTCGGTGGGCACCACGGCCACCGTGACCCGGGAGCCGGGCGCGGAGATCACGCGGGGCGCGGAGCCGCGCAGCGCGTTGCGTACGGAGTCCAGCTCGATGCCGAGACCTTCGAGGCCCCGCAGCGACGCCTCCCGTACGGCGGCGGAGTTCTCGCCGACGCCGGCGGTGAACGCGACGGCGTCCACCCGGCCCAGCACGGCGGTGTAAGCGCCGATGTACTTGCGGATGCGGTGGACGTACACGTCGAAGGCCAGCCGCGCGCGCTCGTCGCCCTCGGCGATCCGGCGGCCGATCTCCCGCATGTCGTTGTCCCCGCAGAGGCCGACGAGACCGCTGCGCTTGTTGAGCAGCGTGTCGATCGCGTCCGTGTCCATGCCCGCCTCGCGGGCGAGATGGAAGATCACCGCCGGGTCGAGGTCCCCGCTGCGGGTGCCCATCACCAGGCCCTCCAGCGGGGTCATCCCCATCGAGGTCTCCACGCACCGGCCGCCGGCGACCGCGGACACGCTGGCGCCGTTGCCGAGGTGCAGCACGATGACGTGGAAGTCCCCGGGGTCCGCCGGGTCGCGGCCGAGCAACTGCGCGGTGGCGCGGGAGACGTAGGCGTGCGAGGTGCCGTGGAAGCCGTAGCGGCGGACGGCGTGGGCGTCGGCGGTGGCCGTGTCGAGCGCGTAGCGCCAGGCGTGCTCGGGGAGGGTGGCGTGGAAGGCGGTGTCGAAGACGGCGGCCTGCGGCAGGTCGGGGCGCAGCTCGCGGGCGACGCGGATGCCGGCGATGTTCGCCGGGTTGTGCAGCGGGGCGAGCGGGACCAGCTTCTCCATCTCGTCCAGCACCCCGTCGTCGACGAGGACCGGCTCGGTGAAGCGGGTGCCGCCGTGGACGGCACGGTGGCCGATGGCCAGCAGATCGGGCGCGTCCAGCCCGTGCCCCGCGGCGGCCAGCTCCTCGCCGACGGCGCGCAGCGCCGCCGCGTGGTCCGGCACGCCGCCGCGGGCCTGCGGTTCGCCGATCCGCTCGACGATGCCGCGGGCCGGCCGGTCGGCGCCCGGGGCCGGTCCCGCCATGTCGATGAGCTGGTACTTCAGCGACGACGAGCCGGAGTTGAGCACCAGGATCCGGCTCGGGGCGGTCATGAGCGGCCGCCCGGTGCCGGTGCGGCGGTGCCCTGCGCCTGTACGGCGGTGATGGCGACCGTGTTGATGATGTCCTGGACGAGCGCGCCCCGGGACAGGTCGTTCACCGGCTTGTTGAGCCCCTGCAGCACGGGCCCCACGGCGATCGCGCCGGCGGTGCGCTGGACCGCCTTGTACGTGTTGTTGCCGGTGTTGAGGTCGGGGAAGACCAGCACCGTGGCCTGCCCCGCGACCTGCGAGTCCGGCATCTTGGCGGCGGCGACGGTGGCGTCCACCGCCGCGTCGTACTGGATCGGGCCCTCCACCTCCAGGTCCGGCCGCCGGGCCCGCACCAGCTCGGTCGCCCGCCGCACCTTGTCGACGCCCGAACCCGAGCCCGAGGTGCCGGTCGAGTACGACAGCATCGCCACCCGCGGCTCGACGCCGAACTGCGCGGCCGTCGCCGCCGACTGGATGGCGATGTCCGCGAGCTGCTCCGCGTTCGGATCGGGGTTGACCGCGCAGTCCCCGTACACCAGGACCCGGTCCGCGAGGCACATGAAGAAGACGGACGAGACGATCGCGGCGCCCGGCGCGGTCTTGATGACCTCGAACGCCGGGCGGACCGTGGCCGCCGTGGAGTGCGCGGCGCCGGAGACCATCGCGTCGGCCAGGCCCTGCTGCACCATGAGGGTGCCGAAGTAGTTGACGTTGCCCAGGACGTCGTACGCCAGCTCCACGCTGACGCCGCGGTGCGAGCGGTACTGCGCGTACAGCTCGGCGAAGCTCTCGCGCAGCGGCGAGACGCGGGGGTCGGTGATCCGGGCCGTGGCCGGATCACCCGGCTGTGCCGCCGGGGCGTCGGCGCTCAGCAGCGGCAGGCTCAGCCCCAGCTCCGCGGCGCGCTTGCGGATCGTCTGCTCCTCGCCGAGGAGGGTGAGATCGCACACCCCGCGCCGTACCAGCACCTCCGCCGCCAGCAGCACCCGCTCCTCCGTGCCCTCCGGCAGCACCACGTGCCTGCGGTCGCCCTGGGCCCGTTCGATCAGCATGTGTTCGAACATCATCGGCGTCACGCGTCCGCTGGCCGCCCCCGCCAGCCGGCCGGTGAGCTGCGCGGAGTCCACGTGCGACTCGAAGAGGCCGAGGGCGATGTCCGCCTTGCGCGGCGTCGCGGCGTTCAGCTCGCCGCGCAGCCCGACCAGCGCGGCGGCGGTGGGGAACGAGCCCTCGGCCACCGTGAGCAGCGGCGTCCCCGGCGCCAGCCGCTCGGCCAGCGCCATGATGTCCGGGCCGGGACGCTCGTCCAGCGTCAGCAGCACCCCGGCGATCGCGGGGGAGCCGGCGGAGTGCGCGGCCAGCGCGCCGACGACGAGGTCGGCCCGGTCGCCGGGGGTGATGACCATGCAGCCCTCGCTGAGTGCCGGCAGGAACGCGGGGAGCATCGCGCCGCCGAAGACGAAGTCGCGTACGTCACGGGCCAGCCCGCCGGCGTCGCCGGCCAGCAGCCCGGCGCCGAGCGCGTCCCGTATCTGCGCGACCGTGGGGGCGGCGAGGCCGGCGTCCTCGGGGATGACGTACACCGGCACGGGCAGAGGGGCGCCGATGTCCGCGGCGGCGGCGCGGGCCCGCGGGGCGGCGTCGGGGCCGACGCGGTTGGCGATCATCGCCAGGACGTCGCAGCCGAGGGAGGCGTACGCGTCGTGCGCGTTGCGCACCTCGGCGACCACCGACTCCGCGGACTGCTCCGCGCCGCCGACGACGGGCAGCACGGCGGCACCGCACTCGTTGGCGAGGCGGGCGTTGAGCGCCAGCTCGGCGGGGATGTTGGTGTCGGCGAAGTCGGAGCCGAAGATGAGCACGGCCTCGTAGCCGGCGGCGATCTCGTGGAACCGCTCGACGAGCCGGGCCACCAGCGCGTCCGTACCCTCGTCGGCCTGCAGCGCGGAGGCACTCTCGTACGTCATGCCGAGCACCCCGGTGCGCGGCTGGCTCAGCCGGTAGCGGGCGCGGAGCAGGTCGAAGACGGGGTCGCGGGCATCGGCGTCGGCGTGGGCAAGCGGGCGGAAGATCCCCACCCGGTCGACCTGGCGGGAGAGCAGCTCCATCATGCCCAGCTCGACGACCTGACGGCCGTCACCGCGGCCGATGCCGGCGACGTAGACGCTGCGGGTCACTCCTGCACTCCATCCGTCCCGTCCGTCGCGGTCCTGTTCGACCATACAGTTCGGGCCGGGGCGGGGCGCGCGAACGGCGGCGGTCCGCCCCCCGGGGTGACGGCGAGGTGACCGCCGCGTGTGACAGAGGGTTAACCGGCTGTTCGGACGGGTGACCCCCGGAGCATGGGAGAATCGGCATCGAGCATGCATGCGACGGCACCGAGCAGGAGAGACATGCGCATCGGAGTACTCACGGCAGGCGGAGACTGCCCCGGCCTGAACGCGGTGATCAGGTCGGTGGTCCACCGGGCCGTGGCCGGTCACGGCGACGAGGTGATCGGATTCGAGGACGGCTTCAAGGGACTGCTCGAAGGGCGGTACAGCAAGCTCGACCTCAATGCCGTCAGCGGCATCCTGGCCCGCGGCGGCACGGTCCTCGGCTCGTCCCGGCTGGAGCGCGACCGGCTCCGCGAAGCCTGCGAGAACACCGAGGAACTCAGCCGTGAGCTGGGCCTCGACGCGCTCATCCCGATCGGTGGCGAGGGCACGCTGACGGCGTCGGCGATGCTCGCCGACGCGGGGATGCCGGTCGTCGGCGTACCGAAGACCATCGACAACGACATCTCCGCCACCGACCGCACCTTCGGCTTCGACACGGCCGTCGGCGTGGCCACCGAGGCGATGGACCGGCTGAAGACCACCGCCGAGTCCCACCAGCGGGTCATGGTCGTCGAGGTCATGGGCCGGCACGCGGGCTGGATCGCGCTGGAGTCCGGCATGGCGGGCGGCGCGCACGGCATCTGCCTGCCGGAGCGTCCTTTCGAGATCGCCAGCCTGTGCAAGATGGTCGAGGAGCGCTTCGACCGGCACAAGAAGTTCGCCGTCATCTGCGTCGCCGAGGGCGCGCACCCGGCGGCGGGCACGATGGAGTACAAGAAGGGCGAGATCGACCAGTACGGCCACGAGCGGTTCACCGGCATCGGCAACCGCCTGGCCGGCGAGCTGGAGCGCCGCTTGGGCAAGGAGGCCAAGCCGGTCATCCTCGGCCACGTCCAGCGCGGCGGCACCCCCACGGCGTACGACCGCGTGCTGGCGACGCGCTTCGGGTGGCACGCGGTGGAGGCGGTGCACCGCGGCGACTTCGGGCAGATGACGGCGCTGCGGGGGACGGACATCGTGATGGCGCCGCTGGCGGACGCGACGCGGGAGCTGAAGCGGGTGCCGGCAGACCGGATGGACGAGGCGGAGGTCGTGTTCTGACGGGCGGCGCGTGGCCCTGCGTCCGCCCCGCGGGCCGCGGTGCGGGTTGCCCGCGGCCCGTGTCCGCTCTGTGACCGGGCGGTCGCAGAGCCGTCCTTAATCCCCGGCGGTCGTTTCGGTAACGTACCGTGCAGAGTTCGCCACCGGGGGACAAGAGGCCGCGAACCGGCGCCAGTTGTTCCCGCCGACCGACCGGGAGCTTCTTGCCATGCGCACACGCACCGCCCTGACGGCCGCCGCCCTCGCCGCGGCCGTCACGCTGACGCTCACCGCCTGCGGGGACTCCGACTCCGGCGACGACGGGGGGACGGAGCAGATCGAGGGGGCGAAGGACTCCTCCTCCGATGCACCGGAGTCGCCGAAGCCGGCGGAAGAGGCGCCGGAGGGGGCGCCGGATGTGTCGTTGCCGAAGGACATCAAGCTGGTCTTCGACTGGGACGAGCCGTCGAAGCCGGACCACGTGGCGGCGCAGCGGGATGCGGGGAACTACGTGCGGAGCATCTATCGAGGGATCGCGGAGCAGGAGGCGAAGGACCCCGCCGCGCAGTTCTACGCGCGCGAGCAGGCCCTGACGTACGCACAGGACCAGATCCAGGCGTACGTGGACGAAAGCCTGACCGCGACGGGCACCGAACGCTACTACCGGGCCGAGGTGAAGAGCTACGGCGACTCGGTCGGGATTTCCTTCTGCGTGGACCAATCGGAGATCTACGGCAAGGAGATCAAGACCGGGGAGGTTCTGCGTACCGAGGAGAGTGACGCCAGTTACCTGTTCTACCAGGTCAGCATGGCGAAGATCCCGGGCCGGGACGATGCGTGGCAAGCGACGTTGATCGACGTCGAGGGGGAGGCCGCGCAGTGCAGGCAGTGAGGGGACGAGTAGGGGTGGTCGCCCTGCTGTGCGCGTTCGGGCTGGTGACGGGAGCGGCAGCGGCGCATGCGGATGCGCCGATCGACCGCGAAACCGACGCCGGTGCAGACGACCAGGAGATCTGGGCCAGCACGGGCGGTGGCATCCAGTTCTCCGGTGCGGTCAAGGACGCCGGCAAAGGACCGGGGAACCTCACACCCACCACGTCCAATTGGGACCCGCCGCCGTGCTGGTACGCCCCCTACCTGGGTGCCAAGGACTTCAAGCGGGTTACCAAGAAGTCCATTGAGGGCCAGATGGCGACGCCTGGGATGACCGGGCACGCCGGCAGTGCGCTCCAGCAGTTACTCGACCACTACGAGGACGGCTACAGCTGGCCCAACCACCCGGGCTTCAAGGACTGGAACGTCGAGAACGACGGGGAGGGGATGTTCTGGGCCGGCGTTCCGAACCCGGCTGAGGAGGACGTCCTCGCTCGGGGCGCATGCTCTGACGTCCCGTTCTGGGTGGACACCGGTGAGCCTCCGCCCGCGTGGGTGACGGAGCAGGCCATCGATCCTGCGATGCTTGCCGAGCTCGCCTACGAGCGGATGGTTCTGCCCGACACCGAAGCGGAGTTGCGGCCCGACGGTGAGCAGATCGTCAACCTCCCCACGTGGGTGTGGCTGGACGGCGCGCAGTTCCGGCCCGTGACGGCGGAGGCCAGGGTTCCCGCCCTGAACATGTGGGCGCGGACCACCGCCACTCCGGTCTCCTTGACCATCGATCCCGGGACCGACGACGCCGAGTTGCACCCCGGCGGTGGCGAGTGTGCGATGGACGGCGACGGGGCCGTCGGGGCTCCGTACCGGAAGGGGGACGCCGACGAGGTTCCGCCGTGTGGGGTGACCTACCTGCGTTCCTCCGAGAGCACCGGGCCTTACGACTTCACCGCTTCCGTCACCTGGCGGGTGACGTGGAGCGCCTCGGACGGCACCGCGGGCGAGCCGCTGCCGACCGGGATCATCGAGGCCACGCAGGAACTCGACGTGCGGGAGATCCAGTCGATCGTGCGGTAGCAGCGGGCGTGTCGCCGGGGAAGGCGGGCGGGACATGACGTTTCGGCAGCATCTGAAGCAGGAGGCGTACCGGATACTGGACACGTTTCCGGTGGAGCTGAGACCCGATATCTACGTCGTCGCCCTGCAGATGTACCGCGTCGACCACGACGCCCGCTATCCGTACGTGCAGGTCGGCTTCAACACCGAGGCGCAGATCCGCCGCGAGCGCGAGGCGGCGCGCGGGGAGCTGGATCCCGACGGCGAGGTGCGGTGGTCGTACGCGTACTGGATCCTCGACGGGTTCGAGCGCGTCGGGCATGTGCCGGAGGATCCCGTGGGCACCGTGCTGCACCGCGCGGAGTCGGCGGCGAAGGGGCTGTGGTTCGAGGACGAGGAGCAGTTCTCGGACCGGTGGTCCGCGGTGTACGACCTGCTGTGCGCCGACTTCGCCGAGGACTGCGTGGACGTGGCGCGGCATCTGCACGAGACGGGGCGCGTCGAGGAGGTGCTGGGGCGGCCGGTGCCGGTGGTGCTCTTCGACATGGACGATCCGGAGGAGCAGATCCCGCTCACCGCGGAGGCGAATCCGCCGGAGCTGGTCGCGGACTACCTGGCATGGCAGCGGGCGCAGGTGGAGGAGTAGCGCGGGGCCCGCTGACCGGTCACAGCCGGGTGGCGGTACGGACCAGCCGCGCGAGGGCGAGCGAGCGGCTGTGCGCGGGCCACGCGAGGTGGGTGACGACCGGCGGTGCGTCGGTCAGGGGGACGGCGGTGTGTTCGGCCCACAGCCAGGCGCGGGCGGAGTCGGGGAAGACGGCGACGGTGCGGCCGAGGGCGATCAACTGGGCCAGTTGCGTCTGGTCGTGGATCTCGGGGCCGGGGCCGGGTGCGTCGCTCGACCAGCGGGCGAGGGGGAGACCGGGGACGTCGGCGATGTCCGCCAGGGTCAGGGCCGTACGCGCGGCGAGGGGGTGCGCCGCGGGCAGGATGGCGATCTGGCCCTCGCGCGTCAGCTCCTCGGTGTCGAAGCCGGCGAGGGAGTTGAACGGCGCGTGCATGAGTGCCACGTCGGCGCGGCCGTCGCGCAGCATCTCCCCCTGCTCGCACGTGCCGCTGGGCAGCACCTCGACCTCGGCGGCGCCGGGTTCGGCCGCGTACGCGTCGAGAAGGTCGTGCAGCAGTTCGTGGGAGGCGGCGGCCTTCACCGCCAGCACCAGGCGGTGACGGGAGCCGCCGTGCCCCTCGGCGCCGCCCGCGCGACGCGTGCGGCGTGCGGCGGCGGCGGTCGCGTCGAGGGCGGCGCGGCCCTCGTGCAGCAGCATCTCTCCGGCCGCGGTCAGCGCGACGCCGCGGCGGTCGCGCTCCAGCAGACGGACGCCGAGGCGCCGTTCGAGCTGCTGGATCGCCCGGGACAGCGGCGGCTGGGCGATGCCGAGGCGAACGGCGGCGCGGCCGAAGTGCAGCTCCTCGGCCACGGCGACGAAGTAGCGCAGCTCGCGGGTCTCCAGGGTGTCCACACCCCCAGGCTACGTCGGTGATACCCCCCGGGTATGACGGGCCACCGCGTCGGTATTGGCCGCGCCGCCCGCCGGCGGGCGAGCATCGACGGCACGGGCCGGACAGCCCGCCACCGGCCCCGACAGCAAAGGCACAGCCATGCACACCCCCTTCACTCCGCCTCCCGGCGGCACGTGGCCCCTGGGCGATCTGACCGTCACCCGCGTCGGCTACGGCGCCATGCAGCTCGCCGGCCCCGGGGTCATGGGCCCGCCCGCCGACCGCGACGGCGCGCTCGCCGTCCTGCGGGAGGCGGTGGCCCTCGGGATCACCCACATCGACACGGCCGGTGCGTACGGACCACGCGTCACCAACCGGCTCCTCCGCGAGGCCCTGCACCCCTACCCCGCGTCCTTGCACCTCGTGACCAAGGTCGGCGCGGACCGCGACGCGCAGGGCGGCTGGCCCCCGGCCCGGCGCCCCGAGGACCTGCGCCGCGCCGTCCGCGAGAACCTGGACGACCTCGGCCTCGACGTCCTCGACGTCGTCAACCTCCGCCTCGGCGACGCGCAGGGCCCCCGGCCCGGCTCGCTCGCCGAGCCCTTCGAAACCCTGGCCGCACTCCGGCAGGAGGGCCTGATCCGCCACCTCGGGGTGAGCAACGCGACGGCCGGGCAGGTCGCCGAGGCGCGGTCGATCGCGCCGGTGGTGTGCGTGCAGAACATGTACAACCTCGCCCACCGCCAGGACGACGAGCTGATCGACGACCTCGCCGCCCTGGGCATCGCCTACGTGCCCTACTTTCCGCTCGGCGGCTTCACTCCGCTGCAGTCCACGGCGCTGTCCGCGGTGGCGAAGCGGCTGGCTTCGACGCCGATGGCGGTCGCGCTGGCGTGGCTGCTGCGGCGGTCGCCGAACATCCTGCTCATTCCCGGTACGTCGTCGGTGGCGCACCTGCGCGAGAACGTCGCGGGGGCGGGACTCGCCCTCTCCGACGGGGACATGGCGGAGCTGGACGGGATCGGCCGCTAGCGTGCGGCCGGCGGTGGCGGCGAGGTGAGGTCGAGCCGCCAGACGTCCTCGTCGTCCTGGACGAGGTCCGTACGCACCAGCCCCGCGGACGCCGCGACGGCGGCAGAGGCGCGGTGGCCGGGGCGGACGTGCGCGACGACCGCCCGCAACGGCAGTTTCCGCAGCCGCGCGACGAGCCCCCGGGCGGCCTCACCGGCGTAGCCGCGACCCTGCCACGGCGTCCCCACGACCCAGGCGACCTCGGCGGCCCCCTCCCGGATCGTCACCTGCACGTACCCGCAGAGCCCCCCGTCCGCCCGTACCCGCAGCACCCAGTTCCCCCACACGGTCCCGCCGCCGGGCGCCCCTGCGGCCAACCGCGCGTATCGCGCCCGCAGTTCGCCCAGCGCGGGCGGCGAGCCGCCGGTGAACGCGTAGAGCGCGGGGTCGGCGAGCACGCCGGCCATCTCGTCGGCGTGCCCGACGCGCAGGGGAAGCAGGTCGAGCCGCGCGGTCCGGATGGTCTCGGCGGCGACGGCGGTCAGTTCGGTGTCCGTCGGAACTCCCGGGGTGTGCGGATGCGGAAGGAGAGCTGAGGACCTCCGGTCCGGTCCCCGGCGAAAGCCCGGGCCGCCCCCGGGGCGAGGCTACTTCACGTCACCGGAGCGGCGGCGGGCGAACCGGTCGGTGAAGGCCGTCGCGGCGTCAGTTGCGCAGGAGTTCCCAGAAGCGGGGGAGCACCTGCTGCAGATACGTCGTCACCCCCGCCGCGGAGTCCGGCGGGGGGTCCTCGCCCCAGTTGCGGGCCGCGGCGGTGCGGGTCTGGTACTCCTCGTGGAGGGTGCTCAGGGCGCGTTCCAGAGGGCGGCGGGGGAGGCGGGTGAGCCGGGCGACGGGGCGGACCTGGGGCTGCCAGCGGGTGGTGGCGGCGTCGCGGAGGTGGCGGGCCAGGGGCTCGCTGCGGCCGGTGAGGTCCAGCAGGTCGGGGAGGGGGAGGCGGAGGAGGTAGGCGAGCCGGGTGGCCTGCGATTCGGTGCCGGGCCAGCGGCCGGTGCGTTCCGCGCTGAGGTACGTGGCGGGGTCCATGCCGATGTGCCGGGCCACGTCGTCCAGGGGCAGGCCGTGGGCGCGGCGGTGGGCGTGGAGCGACGTGGGCGAGCCCATCAGATCGGCCGGCGTGCACCACAGGGCGCCGGCCAGGGCGTCGAGTTCGTGGCGGTTGGGGCGGGCGTGGCCCTTCTCCCAGTCGGCGACCGCGGCGGCGGGTACGGCCAGGCCGTACGCGGCGCGCATGCCGTACGCGACGTGGTCGTGCCCCAGGCCGAGGGCGCGGCGTAATCGACGGGCCGCCGCGGGGTCGAAGGGTGGCTGATGTTCCGGCGGGCCGGCGCCGGGGCCGGGCACCTGTGTCGTCACACCGTCACCGTAGGTAGTGGTGCACCCCGTTATCAACCGTGCGTTCCACCGAAGCTACGGGGAGACGCGCGTGGGGCCGGAGGGGTTGACGGTGGACGGCCAATAGTTAAAGTCTAGACCAATGACCCCCCACGCAAGGAGAGTTGTATGCACCGCAGCACCAAGCCTGCCCGCAAGCGCCGCAGTGCGACACGTGCCGCCGTCGTCGGCGCCGGCGTAGCCCCGCTGCTCCTCCTGGCCCTGCCCTCCCAGCAGGCGAGCGCCCACGGCTGGATCACCAACCCGCCGAGCCGTCAGCAGCAGTGCGCGCAGGGCGTCGTCCCGTGCGGCGGCATCAAGTACGAGCCGCAGAGCGTCGAGGGGCCCAAGGGCCTGACGAACTGCAGCGGCGGGAACCAGGGCTTCGGCGAACTGGACGACGACAACCGCGGCTGGAACGTCACCAACGTGGGCAGCACCGCGACGTTCAACTGGAAGATCACGGCCAGGCACCGCACCAGCACCTGGCAGTACTTCGTCGGCGGCCAGAAGGTCGCGGAGTTCGACGACGGCGGCGCCCAGCCGCCGGCCGAGTTCAGCCACTCCGTCGACTTCGGCGGGATCACCGGCAAGCAGAAGGTCCTCGCCGTGTGGAACGTCGCCGACACCGGGAACGCCTTCTACGCCTGCGTCGACGTCAACATCGGCGGCTGACGCCCGTCGCACAGGCCCGTCCCCGCGGCCGTACGGGGCGCGCCCGGCGGGATGTCCCGCCAGGCGCGTCACGCGGCCGCCGCGGGCGGCGGTGGAGGGCCGGCCAGGCCCCGGCCGGCCCTCCACCGCGCCCCCCGTCAGCCCTTCACCGCGCCGCCCAGCGCGAAGCCGCCGCCGAGGCGGCGGGCGATCAGCACGTACAGCAGCACCGCCGGCGCCGAGTAGATGATCGAGAACGCCGCCAGCTCCCCGTAGACCACCGAACCCATGTTGCCGAAGAGCTCGAAGATCGAGACGGAGGCCGGCATCTGGTCCGGGCTGAGCAGCAGCATGAAGGGGACGAAGAAGTTCCCCCACATCATGATGAACGAGAAGACCGTCACCACCACGACGCCCGGGCCCATCAGCGGCAGGATGACCCGTACCAGCGCCTGCATCGACGACGCGCCGTCCGTCCAGGCCGCCTCCTCCAGCACCTTCGGCACCCCGTCCATGAAGTTCTTCATGAGCCAGATCGCGAACGGCAGTTGCGAGCTGGCCAGGAAGAACGCCGTGCCGGACATCGTGTCGATGAGGTTGATCTGCACGAACAGCCCGTAGACCGGCACCATGATGGCGGTGATCGGCAGGCTGGTGGTGAAGAGGATCGTCAGCATGAACGGGCGGTTCAGCCGCGAGCTGTAGCGCGACAGCGGGTATGCCGCCAGCGCCGCCGCGACCACCGTGACGGCGGTCGCCGAGCCGCACAGGATCAGGCTGTTCAGCAGCGGGCGGAAGGTGATGTCCGTGGTCATCACCGCGTCGAAGTTGTCCCAGGTGACGTCCGTGGGCGGCCGGGCGGTCAGGCCCGAGTCCGCGTCGACGGACGAGAACAGCAGCCAGGCCAGCGGCAGGATGAACGCCAGCGCCGCCAGCAGCAGGCACAGGTCGGCCGCCAGCCGCCGGCTGAGCCGGCGCGCGCCTGGCGTGCCGCCCGGGCCGCGCCGGCGGGGCGACGGAGAACCGGGCGGCGGGGTGTCGCGGGTGAGCGTGGACGTGGGCATCGGCTCATACCTCCGTACGCAGCATCCGCATGTACACCAGCGAGAACAGGGCGCCCACCAGCAGCAGGAGCAGGGCCACCGCCGTGCCGTAGCCGAGCAGGTTGTTCTTGAACGCCTGCTCGTACATGAACAGCGGCAGCGTCTGGCTGCGGTCGCCAGGACCGCCGCGGGTCATCGCCCAGATCAGCCCGAAGACCGAGAGGGTCTGCAGCGTGTTGAGCATCAGGTTGGTGGCGATCGAGCGCCGGATCATCGGCAGCGTGACGTGCCACAGCTTCCGCCAGCCGCCCGCGCCGTCCACCTCCGCGGCCTCCGTGATCTCCTTGGGGATCTCGGAGAGCGCGGCGGAGTAGACGAGCATCGAGAACGCCGTGCCGCGCCAGACGTTGGCGAAGGACACGGCCAGGATCGGCAGCGTGTACAGCCAGTTCTGGCTGGGCAGATGGAGCCAGTCCAGGACCGAGTTGAGCGTGCCCTCGCGGCGGAAGAAGGCGTAGAGCAGGAAGCCGGCGACGACCTCCGGCACCACCCAGGCGGTGATGACGATGGCCCCGGTGACGGTACGCACCGTCTTCGAGGCCCGCTGCATCAGCGACGCGAGCGCGAGCCCGAGCGTGTTCTGGCCGACGATCGACGACAGGATCGTGAACACCAGCGTCAGCCAGACGGCGTTGACGAAGCCCTCGTCGTCGAAGGCGGTACGGAAGTTCTCCAGGCCGACGAACGACGACTCGGCCTGGCCCGACAACTGCAGGTCGGTGAAGGCGATCCACACGCAGTACGCGATGGGTCCGGCCAGGAACAGCAGCATCAGGACGACGGCGGGACCCACGGGCAGCGCCCGCAGCAGCGCGCGCAGGACGGAGCGGGGCGGCTGCGGGTGCTTCGTCGGTCCGGTGCGGCGGCGGCCGCCGCCCGCCTGGCCGGGGACGCGCGCCGCCGTACCGGCGGCTGCGTCCCGGGGCCCGGCGGGGGCGGGGGTGTGCTTGGTCACCATGGCCTCTCGGGCTGCTCGGGCGGCTACTTCTCGACCACCTCGCCGTCGGTGATCGAATCGAGCTGTTCGTCGTAGCCCCTGGCGGCGTCCTCGGCGGAGGCGTCGCCGGTGGTCACCTGCTCCATGGCCTCCTGGATGGCGGTGGAGACCTGCGGGTAGACCGGGAGCGCCGGGCGGTAGTGGGTGTCCTCGACCAGGCCGGTGAAGAACTCGACGCCCGGGACGTACGCCTGGTAGTCCGGGTCGGCGGCGACGTCCTCGCGGACGGCGATCTGCCCGTTGGCGATGGTCAGCCGGGTGTTGTTCTTCCGCGACTGGGCGACCTTCATGAACTCGAAGGCCAGGTCGGGGTTGTTGGCCTTGGCGGGGATGGACCACGCCCAGCCGCCGGACATGCTGACCCGGCCGGGCGCCTGGCCGTTCTGGGTGGGCATGGCGGCCTGGCCGAGCACCTCGGTCCACTCCGGCCACGGCTTGGGGCCGGTCTCCAGCCAGTTGTTCGACATCCAGGAGCCGTCGAGGTCGATGGCGAGCTTGCCCTCGGGCAGCCACTCGGTGCCGACCCTGGTGCCGACGTTGGGGTCGAGGGCGTCCTGCGGGTCGGGGCCGAGGCCGTCGTTGTAGACGGTGTGCACGAAGTCGAGGGCGTCGGTGAAGCCCTGGCCGCCGGCGACCCACTTCTTCGACTGCGGGTCGTACAGCGGGTCTTCGCCCGTGCCGTACAGCAGCATCTCGAAGCCCTGCATGGACGCGGCCTCGCCGGCGGGCTTGCCGGTGTAGACGTTCAGCGGGATGACATCGGGCAGCTCGCGCTTGATGGTGCGGGCGGCGTCGAGGACGTCGTCCCAGGTCTTCGGCTGCCAGTCGACGGGGAGCCCGGCCTCGGCGAACAGCTCCTTGTTGTACCAGAGCCCGCGGGTGTCGGTGCCGTCCGGGACGCCGTACGTCTTGCCGTCCTGGCCCTGCGCGGCGGTCTTCGCCGTGTCGATGTACTGGCCCCAGTCCTTCCAGTCCTTGAGGTAGTCGTCAAGGGGGGTCAGGAGCCCCGCGGCGATATCGGAGTTGATCAGGAAGGTGTCTTCGTAGACCAGGTCGGGGGCGGTCTTGGGGGACCGCAGCATCTGCTGGACCTTGGTGTAGTACTGCTCGTCCGGCACTTGAACGGGGATCAGTTCGACCTTCTTGCCGGGGAACTTCTTCTCGAACTCCTTCTTCACCGCCTCGATCTCGCGGTCGAAGATCTTGTTCTTGGCGTCGGTGGACTTCTTGAACTGGATTTTGACGGTGTCCGGATCGCTGCCGGAGTCTCCACAGGCGGAGAGTGCGGTGGCGGCGAGCACGGCGGTCAGCGCGGTGGCGAGCATCGGGGAAACGGGGCGGTGCACGGCGGTACCTCCCTGCGGCTCTGGCGAGGATGCGGAGAAAGTACGGCTGTCCGGATGTCCGGTCAATCCTTCTGACAAGGGCTGTCCTGTATCGGTGACAACGTTGTTGTACCGACGGTTTCCAGCGCTGAACCGACTGATTCCAGCCGCCGGCGGGCCGGAAGCTTTCGTGTGGACCCCCGGGGCGGGCGGTCAGGGGCGGGAGTCGGACCAGCGGTAGCGGAGCTCGGGACGGCCCACTTGGCCGTACTGGGGGGCGCGGACGGCGTGGCCGGTCTCCGCCAGGTGCTCCAGATAGCGGCGGGCGGTGATCCGCGACGTGCCGGTGGCCTCGCCGGCGGCGGTGGCCGTGAGGCCGTCGTCGCCCGCCCGGCGCAGGGCGTCGGTGACGGCGGCGAGGGTGGGTCCCGACAGGCCCTTGGGCAACGCGGCCTGCGCCGGGGCGCGGAGCGCGGCGAGCGCGCGGTCCACCTCGTCCTGGCCGCCGGCCTCGCCGACCGCGGCGTGGAACTCGGCGTAGCGGACGAGGCGGTCGCGCAGGGTGGCGAAGGCGAACGGCTTCAGCACGTACTGCACGACGCCCAGGGACACCCCCTCGCGGACCACGGCCAGGTCGCGGGCGGAGGTGACGGCGATGACGTCGGCGGCGTGCCCGGCGGTGCGCAACGAGCGGAGCAGGGCGAGGCCGTGGCCGTCGGGGAGGTAGAGGTCGAGCAGGATCAGGTCGACGGGCACCTGGTCGAGGAGGCGCGCCGCCTCGGCACGCGACCGCGCGGCCCCGGCGACGGCGAAGCCGGGCACGCGCTCGACGTAGAGCCGGTGCGCGTCGGCGGCGACGGGATCGTCCTCGACGACGAGCACGCGGATGGGCGCGGAGCGCCCGGCGCCGGTCACCCGTCGCCCCTGCGGGGCCCCGTGTCGGCGGCGTCCCCGTGCCGGCGGGGGCGCGGGGCGGGGTCCGGCTCCACGGAGCGGGCACGGGGGACCGCAGGCACGGGTGCGTCGGATGAGTCCTCAGAGCGGTGGGGGCCCGGGGTGCCGTCGGCGAAGTCCGGCCGCGCGGTGGGTGTGCGGGAGGTCGAACGCCGGGAGGGGGCGGGTGGGTCCGCGGGATCCGCGGACCGGTCGGGATGCCGGGTGCCGTCGACCGGTGGCCCGGCGGTGCGGGCGCGGGGCACCGAACGCTGCCGCGGGCCGGCGGGGTCGGCAGGCCTGCCCGGCTCCGCGGCGCGGTCGGCGGGGTGCCGTTCCGGTGTGGGCCCGCCCTCCGCGGGCGTACGGGCCGTCACCGACGGGTCCGCCGCCCAGCCGCCCGTGCCGGGCCCTCGGAGGTCGCCCCCCTTCGGGGTAACGGCCGGTGCCGGCGGGTCCGGCGAAGCCGGGTCGTCCGCGGCGGGGTGCGCCGGGTCCGCCGGGGTTTCCGCGGCGGCCCCGTCCGAGGCCGCCCGGGCTGCCGCGAGCGGCCCGCCCTGAGGCGTCCCGGCTCCCCCCTCGGGTGTCCGGGGCTCCGGCGGCGGTCCCGCCTGCGGCTCCCCGGCTTCCGGGGTCCGGTCGGCCCGTGCTCCCGCCGGGCCCAGCGGCAGGCGGACCGTGAACTCCGCGCCGCCGCTCTCCGCGCGGGTCAGCGTCGCCTCGCCGCCGTGGCGGCGGGCCGCCTGGCGGACCAGGGCCAGACCCAGGCCGCGGCCGCCGGGGCCCCCGCGCTTGGTGGTCCAGCCGCGGGCGAAGACCTCCTCCGCGCGCTGCGGGTCCACCCCCGGGCCGTCGTCCGCCACCCGCAGCAGCAACTCCCCGTCCGCCGCCAGCGCCATGACCCGTACCTGCGGCTGCGCCGTGTCCCGTACCCCGGACGCCGTCCGGGTCCTCGCGCCCTCCGCCGCCGCGTCCACCGCGTTGTCGATCAGGTTGCCCAGCACCGTCACCAGGTCCCGCGGCGGCAGCGTCGAGGGGAGCACGCCGTCGTCGATGCGGCTGTCCGGGCTCAGCACCAGCTCCACCCCCTGCTCGTTCGCCTGCGCCGCCTTCCCCAGCAGCAGCGCCGCCAGGACCGGTTCCGTCACCGCGCCCGTCACCCGGTCCGTCAGCGTCTGTGCCAGTTCCAGCTCCGCCGTCGCGAACTCCACCGCCTGCGCCGTCCGCCCCAGCTCGATCAGCGAGACCACCGCGTGCAGCCGGTTCGCCGACTCGTGCGCCTGCGAGCGCAGCGCCTCCGCGAAGCCCCGTGCCGAGTCCAGCTCACCCGTCAGCGTCTGCAGCTCCGTGACGTCCCGCAGCGTGACGACCGTGCCGCGGTGCTCGCCGCCCGTGACCGGCGAGGTGTTGACGACCACCGTGCGGTCCCGCGTCAGATGCACCTCGTCGACCCGCGGCCCCGGCGACAGCAGCGCCTCCGTGAGCGGCTCCGGCAGCCCGAGGTCCGCGACCGGACGGCCCACCACCTCGCCGTCCGCGCGCATGCCCAGCAGCTCCCGTGCGCCGTCGTTGACCAGCGCGATCCGGCCCGCGCCGTCGAGCATGAGCAGGCCCTCGCGCACGGCGTGCAGCGTCGCCTGGTGGTAGTCGTGCAGGCGGCTCAGCTCGCCCGCGTTCATGCCGTGCGTGTGCCGCCGCAGCCGCGCGTTGATGAGGTACGTCGCCAGCCCCGCCAGCGCCAGCGCCCCCGCCGCGACGTACAGCACGGGCATGAGCTGCCGGCGCACCTCGTCGCTGATCGCCTTGATGGTGATCCCCGCGCTCACCAGCCCGACGATCCGGCCGTCGTCGGCCCGTACCGGCGTGACCACGCGCAGCGACGGGCCGAGCGTGCCGGTGTACGTCTCGGTGAAGGTCTCGCCGTGCAGCGCGCGGGCGGTGTGGCCGAGGAACGCCTCGCCGATCACGTCCGGGTTGGGGTGGGTGTAGCGGGTGCCGTCCGGCGCCATGATCGTGATGAACGTCACCGCCGTGTCCCGCCGGGCGCGCTCGGTGTACGGCTGCAGGACGTCGGACGGGTTGCCGCCGCCGGTGATCGCCTCGGCGACCCCCGGGGCCGCGGCCACCGCCCGCGCCGTGCTCTCCGCCTGCCGGGCCGCCGCCTCCTCCGCGCGGTCGTGCGCCGTGACGTACATGAAGACCGCCGCCCCGGCCACCATCAGCGTGACCAGCACGACCTGCATCGCGAAGAGCTGGCCGGCCAGGCTGCGGGGACGGGGGAGGCGCATGGATCCAGTGTCGCCGGACCGGTCACGTGAACGAAATGAACGCAACGGTGACGCCGTCCGCGCCGGCCGACATATTCACCGGGACCGCAGGGACACCGAGCCGTGAGGAGGCAGCGACGTGGCTGCACCCACCCCCGTGGCGGGCCGCGTGAAGCGGGACCGCACCCACTATCTCTACATCGCCGTCATCGTCGCCGTGCTCGCGGGCGTCGCGGTCGGCTTCGCCGCGCCCGACGCGGCCGTGGAGCTCAAGCCGATCGGCGAGGGCTTCGTCAATCTGATCAAGATGATGATCTCGCCGATCATCTTCTGCACGATCGTGTTGGGCATCGGCTCGGTCCGCAAGGCCGCCAAGGTCGGCGCGGTCGGCGGGCTGGCGCTCGGCTACTTCCTGGTGATGTCGACCGCCGCCCTGGCCATCGGCCTGGTCGTCGGCAACATCGTGCAGCCAGGCGACGGCCTGCACCTCACCGACGAGACCCGCAGCGTCGGCGCCGACCAGGCCGCCGCCGGGGACGCGGAGTCGACCACCGAATTCCTGCTCGGGATCATCCCGCACACCATGGTCTCCGCGTTCACCGAGGGCGAGGTGCTGCAGACGCTGTTCGTGGCGCTGCTCGTCGGCTTCGCACTGCAGGCCATGGGCCGCGTCGGCGAGCCGGTGCTGATCGGCATCGGGCACATCCAGCGGCTGGTCTTCCGGGTGCTCGCGATGATCATGTGGGTGGCCCCGGTGGGCGCCTTCGGCGCCATCGCCGCGGTCGTCGGCGAGACCGGCGTGGACGCCCTGAAGTCGCTGGCCATGATCATGATCGGCTTCTACGTCACCTGTGCGCTGTTCGTCTTCGTGGTGCTCGGGCTGGTGCTGAAGTTCTTCACCGGCATCAACATCTTCCGGCTGCTGAAGTACCTGGCCCGGGAGTTCCTGCTGATCGTCTCCACCTCCTCCTCGGAGTCGGCGCTGCCGCGCCTGATCGCGAAGATGGAGCACCTCGGGATCTCCAAGCCCGTCGTCGGCATCACCGTGCCGACCGGCTACTCCTTCAACCTCGACGGCACCGCCATCTACCTCACCATGGCCTCGCTGTTCATCGCCGAGGCGATGGGCGACCCGCTCACCATCGGCCAGCAGATCTCGCTGCTCGTCTTCATGATCGTCGCCTCCAAGGGCGCCGCCGGCGTCACCGGCGCGGGCCTGGCCACCCTGGCCGGCGGGCTCCAGTCGCACCGGCCGGAACTCGTCGACGGCGTCGGCCTGATCGTCGGCATCGACCGGTTCATGAGCGAGGCCCGCGCGCTGACCAACTTCGCGGGCAACGCGGTGGCCACGGTCCTCATCGGCACCTGGACCAAGGAGATCGACAAGGACCGTGTCGAGCACGTCCTCGCCGGCCGGGTGCCGTTCGACGAGGCCACCCTCGTGGACGACCACGCGCCCTCCCCGGCGGCGGGACCGGACGAGCCTGCGGACGCCCCGCTGAAGCCCGGATCGCAGCCCGTGAAGGTCTGAATAACCCGTTACGAATACGGAAACACAGGACAACCATTCGCCCCCCGGGCCGGTCTCCTTGGACAACATCGAGAACGGGCTGGGGGGCCAGTGGAGCAGCCGCACGTCAGCGTGGTCATCGCCGCGTACAACGCCATGCCGTACCTGACCAGGTGCGTCGAATCGGTGCTGGAGCAGAGCATGCCGCCGGACGCCGTCGAGATCGTCGCCGTCGACGACGGCTCGACCGACGGCACCGGCGAGGAGCTCGACCGCTTCGCCCGGCTGCACCCGGGGCGGGTCCGCGTCGTGCACCAGGAGAACTCCGGCGGCCCGGCCGCCCCGCGCAACGCCGGCATCGCGCTGGCCCGCGGCCGGTACGTGTTCTTCCTCGACGCCGACGACTACCTGGGCCGGGAGGCGCTGGAGCGGATGACCGCCATGGCCGACCGGAACGGCTCGGACGTCGTCCTCGGCAAGCTCGTCGGCGTCGGCGGGCGGAAGCCGCCGACGTCGATGTTCAGGCGCGACCAGCCCGACGCCGACCTCTACAGCTCCCGGGTCTTCTGGGTGCTCAACCCCATGAAGCTGTTCCGCCGCGAGCTGATCGAGCGGCACGGGCTGCGCTTCCCCGAGGAACTGCGCACAGGCGAGGACCAGGTCTTCGTGACGAAGGCGTATCTGCACGCGGCGAAGATCTCCGTGCTCGCCTCGTACGACTGCGTGTACTACGTGCTGCGCGACGACGGCGGCAACCTCACCACCACCGTCCGCAAGGCACCCCGCTCCGAACCCGGCCGCCCCGTCAGCTCCGGCACGCTCCCCGCGATGTTCGCCCTCGTCGGGGAGAACACCCCCGCGGGCCCGCGCCGCGACCACCTGCTGACCCGCCTCTTCGGGGTCAACCTCCAACGCGCGCTGCGCGGCGTGCACCGCGAGCGCGACCCCGACCGCTCCCGCCGGATGTTCGCCGCGCTGCACGAGCCCGTCGCCCGCTGGTACAGCGAGACGGCGCTGGCGAAGCTCCCCGCGATCGTGCGTCTCCAGGGCGAGCTGGTGCGGCGCGGGCTGTACGACGAGGCGGTGGCGGTCGTCCGGTACATCGGCAAGCGCCGCGGCGTACTCGACCGCGAGGGCGGCGCCAAGCCGGTGCGCTGGCTGGCGCCCGCCGACTTCACCGTCGAGGGCGGCCGGGTCTACGCCCACTACCCGTACTTCCGCGACTCCCGCCTCGGCCTGCCCGACGCCGTGTTCGACGTCACCCGCCAGGTCGGCGCCCGCTCCTTCGTCCGGCCCGGGTCCGTCACCGTCGCCCAGGACCGCCGGGACTCCCGGGTGTTATCCGTGCGGGGCCGGCGCCGCGTCCGGCTGCCCGCGGTGCCGCTGGAGCTGACGGCGACCCGGGAGAGCGACGGCCGTACGGTCACGGTCGCCGTCCCGGCACCCCCCAACGAGCCTGTGAACGACGCCACATCCGCCTCCGGCACGGGCGGCAAGCGCACGTTCACGGCCCGTATCCGGGTACCCCGTCCCGGTACCTGGCACCTCGCCCTGCGGATCGCGGGAAACAGCAGGTCGGAGCTGCCTTTGCAGGCGGTGCGGGTGGAGAGCGCGAACCCCGCGCGCGCACTGCTCGGGTGGCTCGGCCGGGGCGGCCGGCAAGCGGTCCGCCCGGCGTCCTGATCACGGGGAGGTGACGATATCGTGCTCAGCTCGTAACCGGGTACAACTTTGCGCATCATTCGGATGTCTTTCAGTCGAGCCGAATTCACCCCGAATTCGGCTGACGCTCACGATCACCACCAGGAGCAGCAGTGTCGACAGGCGCCCCCACGGAGCCGACAGCGAGTACGACCGGCCAGGCCACCCGAACCACCGCCGTGGTGCTGGCGGGCGGCACGGGGCAACGCGTGGGGCTCTCCATACCCAAGCAACTGCTGAAGATCGCCGGGAAGACCGTGATCGAGCACACGCTCACGGTCTTCGAGCAGGCCGACCGCGTCGACGAGATCCTGGTCCTCATGGCCCCCGGCTACGTCGAGGACGTCGAGCGGATCGTCGCCAAGGCCGGGCTGACCAAGGTGCGCCGGGTGCTGGAGGGCGGCGGCACCCGCAACGAGACCACCGAGCGCGCCATCGCCGAGATCGGCGCGGACCTCGCCGAGGGCGAGGACGCGAACGTCCTCTTCCACGACGCCGTACGCCCCCTGCTGTCGGCCCGCGTCATCGCCGACTGCGTCACCGCCCTGGAGCGCTACCAGGCCGTGGACGTCGCCATCCCCTCCGCCGACACGATCATCGTCACCCGGCGGCACGGCGAGGACGGCGAGTTCATCACCGACGTACCCGACCGCTCCCGGCTGCGCCGCGGGCAGACCCCGCAGGCGTTCAAGCTCTCCACCATCCGGCGGGCGTACGAGGTGGCCGCGGGCGACCCGAACTTCCAGGCCACCGACGACTGCTCGGTGGTGCTGAAGTACCTGCCGGACGTGCCGATCCACGTGGTCGCGGGCGACGAGTACAACATGAAGGTCACCCACCCCGTCGACGTCTTCATCGCCGACAAGCTCTTCCAGCTCGCCTCCACCTCCGCCCCCGAGCACAGCGACGAGGAGGCCCACCGCCGCCTGCTGGAGGGCCGCACGCTCGTCGTCTTCGGCGGCTCGTACGGCATCGGCGGCGACATCTGCGAGCTGGCCCGCGGCTACGGCGCGCACGTCTACCCCCTCGGCCGCTCCACCACCGGCACGCACGTGGAGAACCCCGCCGACATCGAGGAGGCGCTGCGCCGCGCCTACGACGAGACCGGCCGCATCGACTACGTCGTCAACACCGCCGGCGTGCTGCGCATCGGCCGGCTCGCCGAGACCGACGACGCCGCCCTCGAAGAGGCCCTGCGCGTCAACTACCTCGCCCCGGTGCAGATAGCCAGGATCGCCCACAAGTACCTGGCCGAGACCCGCGGCCAGCTGCTGCTCTACACCTCCAGCAGCTACACCCGCGGCCGCGCCGAGTACAGCCTCTACTCCTCCACCAAGGCCGCCGTCGTCAACCTCACCCAGGCACTCGCCGACGAGTGGGCGGGCGACGGCGTCCGCGTGAACTGCATCAACCCCGAGCGCACCGCCACCCCGATGCGCACCAAGGCGTTCGGCGAGGAGCCCGCCGGCTCGCTGCTGGCCTCCGAGGCCGTCGCCCGCACCTCCCTGGACGTGCTGCTCTCCGAGATGACCGGCCACGTCATCGACGTGCGCCAGCAGGATCCGACCCGCGGCTCGCGGGTCGACCGCGCGCTGGCCGCCGTGCTCGACCGCAGCGAAGGCGGCGCCGAGGCGGGTGTGCGGTGACGGGGGCACTCCTTCGCCTGGTCCGGGTCGGCAGCCCCGCGGAGTTCGCCTCCGCCGCCCTGATGCTGGCCGCGTACCCGCTGATGCTCGTGGCCGCGCTGATCCCGAGCCTCGGCATGTTCGCCGTCGTGGCGGTCGTGAGCTACGTCTCCGACCACTTCCTGCACCGCCGCAACGCCTACCTGCTCACCCGGCTCTCCCGCGCCCGCGCGGGCCTGACGCTGCGCTTCATGCTGCGGCAACTGCTGCTCGTGCTGCTGCTGGCCCGGATGGGCGTCGCGGGCGACACCCTCGGCTACGAGGCCATCGCCTGCTTCGCCCTCATCGCCACCCTGCAGGCACCGCACAGCGGCCTGCTCACGCTGCTGCGCAACCGCCGCAAGCTGCCGGTCGTCACCCGCAACATCGACCTGGCGCCGCTCGGCATCTCCGACGCCGCGCCCCGGGTGCTCACCCACCGCGCCGCGGAGAAGGTCCAGCACCTCGACCTGTTCGCCGTCACGGGCGTGCTCGTCGCCGCCGAGACGGGGCGGGGCGCGTACGGCTACGCCGGCATGGGCGTGACCCTGGGCCTGACGGTGCTGTACATCCTCGTGGTGGCGTACCACCTGCGGCCCGGCGGGCTGCCGCCGAAGCGGGACGCGGTGCTGGAGTGGTTCGACGAGTGGCTGCGCGCCTACCGGCCGACGCTGGTGCTCTACTTCTCCGGCACCAAGGAGTCCACGTACCAGATCAACATGTGGCTGGAGACGCTGGAGGAACTGGACGAGCGCCCGCTGCTCATCGTGCGTGAGCAGCACACGCTGCCGGGCCTGGCCTCCACCACCGTGCCGGTGGCGTGCGTGCCGTCCGCGGTGCATCTGATGAACATGGACCTGGCCTCGGTACGGGTCGCGCTGTACCCCGCCAACGTCGGCAAGAACATCCACCTGCTGCGGGTGCCCACGATGAAGCACGTCTTCATCGGCCACGGCGACAGCGACAAGGTCGCCAGCATCAACCCGTACGCCAAGGTCTACGACGAGGTGTGGACCGCGGGCCGGGCCGGGCGCGACCGCTACGCGCTGGCCGACGTCGGTGTCCGCGACGACGCCATCGTGGAGGTCGGCCGCCCGCAACTGGCGCCGATCCGGCCCGCCGAGGCGCCCGCCGCCGGCCGCATCCCCACCATCCTCTACGCGCCGACGTGGGAGGGCTGGACCGACGACCCGGGCAACACCTCGCTCATGCTGGCCGGCGAGAACATCGTCCGCCGGCTGCTGGCCGCCGACCCGCCGGTGCGCGTGCTGTACAAACCGCACCCGTTCACCGGCATGGTCAGCCCGCTCGCCAAGGCGGCCCACGAGCGCATCGTCGCCATGGTCGAGCAGGCCCGTGCGCGCCGCGCCGCCGACCCCCGCTGGGTGCGGGCGGCCGCCGCCGAGCAGGGCGAGCGGGAGGCGGCGCGGGCCGAGCTGGTCCGTATCGAGGCGCAGTTGGAGCAGCTCGGCCGGCTCACCGACGAGGCCGCCGACGAGGCGCAGACCTCCCGCGACGCCGTGGTCGACCCCGCCCGCGAGGCGGAGGCGGCCCGGCTGAAGGAGGAGTGGAACGACGCCTACTGGCGCTCCTTCGGCTGGTGGGAGCACCGCGTCGTCACCGGTGACCGGCCGCGGCTGTACGACTGCTTCAACGTCTCGCACGGCATGGTCTCGGACATCTCCAGCGTCGTGTCGGACTTCATCGCCAGCGGCAAGCCGTACGCGGTGACCGACTCGGCGGGCCTGGGGGAGCAGGAGTTCAAGCGCCAGAACACCGCGGTACGGGCGGCGGTCATCCTCGCCCCCGACGCCGCGAAGATCGACGAGCTGCTCGCCGCCGTCCCCGACCCCGCGGCCGACCCGCTGCGCGGAGCGCGCGAGGAGCTGAAGGAATATCTGCTCGGACCTGACGAGCCCGCATCAGTCGTCCGCTTCGGCGAGGCCGTGCGCGCACTGGCGGAGAAGTCCGAGCGCCGCAATCTAGAGCGCGCCGTCTGAAGGAGACCCGCACGATGACCACCCCTGCGGACACGGCCGCGGCCGGATCCATACCCGACGTGACGGTGATCACGGGCGCGTACAACTCGATGCCCTACATCACCCGCAGCGTCACCTCGGTGCTGGAGCAGACCATCGGCACCGACCGGCTGCAGATCCTCGTCATCAACGACGGATCCACCGACGGCACCGGTGCCGAACTCGACCGGCTCGCCGCGGAGAACCCGGGCCTGACCGTCATCCACCAGGAGAACTCCGGCGGCCCGGCCGGCCCGCGCAACGTGGGTCTGGAGCGGGCCACCGGCCGCTACGTGTTCTTCCTGGACGCCGACGACTACATCGGCAGCGAGACGCTGGAGCGGATGGTCCACACCGCCGACACCCACGGCACCGATGTCGTCGTCGGCAAGATGATCGGCGTCAACGGCCGCGGCGCGCCGACGTCCATGTACCACCAGAACCTGGCCCGCACCGACGTGTTCAGCTCCCGCGTGTACTGGACGCTGAACCCGATGAAGCTCTTCCGGCGCGAGCTGGTGGAGAAGCACAGGCTGCGCTTCCGGCCCGAGCTGCGGGTCGGCCAGGACCAGCCGTT
Organism: Streptomyces sp. B5E4; assembly: GCF_039871555.1. NCBI lineage: Bacteria > Bacillati > Actinomycetota > Actinomycetes > Kitasatosporales > Streptomycetaceae > Streptomyces > Streptomyces sp. B5E4. The sequence goes on along the minus strand of NZ_JBDPMI010000009.1, from coordinate 30,772 downwards.
CACGAGCGCCGCGTACCTGAACGCCAACGGCATCAGCGTGATCGCCGACTACGACTGCGTGTACTGGGTCAAGCGCGACGACGGCGGCAACAACACCTCCGTCACCAAGGGCACCGCGCCGCGGATCCGGTTCCTGCGGGCGATGTTCGAGCTGGTCGGGGAGTACGTGCCGGAGGGCCCGCGGCGCCACCACCTGCTGGCCCGGCACTACACCATCGACCTGCCGCACACCATCCGGCAGTTGCGCCGCGAGAAGCACGCCTCGGACCAGCGGGAAGCCTTCGAGGACATGCGCCGGCTCTTCGACGAGTGGTACAGCGAGGGCATGGCGGCCCGGCTGTCGGTCGTGGAGCGGCTGCTGATGGAGCTGGTGCGCCGCGGCGACCTCGACGACCTGCTCACGGCGTCGAAGTACCACCACAAGCTCGGCGACCGCGCCGTGGACCACCTGACGGAGAACGGCCGGGTCTACGCCACGTACCCGTTCTTCCGCGACCCCGCCAGGAACATCCCGGACGAGTTCTACGACGTCACGGACGAACTGCCCGTCCCGTTCCGGGTCGGCAAGGCGGAGCTGGACCCCGCCACCGGCGTCGTCCACCTCGCCGGCACGATCAAGGCGCCCGCGCCCGACGGCTGGAGCGCCCCGCCGGAGATGCTGCTCAAGCAGCGCGGCGGCATCGTCCAGCACCGGCTGCCGCTGACCGTGGCCGACAAGCGGGACGACGCCGGCTTCCAGGAATTCCGGCTGGACATCGACCCGGCGACCGCGGGCGGCGGCGAGCCGCTGGCCGAGGCGCTCTGGGACCTCTCGCTGAGCTGCGGCGAGGCCAACGTCACCCGGTTCGGCGACGAGCACAACCTGAGCCTCGTCAAGCAGCCGGCCGTGCACGCCGCGCCCAAGCACGCCGGCTCCGGCCAGGTCGTCACCCTGTACGCGATCCGCTCCAGCGGCCACCTCACCCTGGAGCTGGGCGAGATCAAGCACCGGGCGGCCAAGCGGATCGAGGCCGCCGCCCAGGCCACGCCGCGCCGCGACGAACTCGTGGTCGACGTGCGCGCCACCGTCTCCGGGCTGCCCGCCGACGCGGTGCGGCTCGACGTCGAGGGCCCCGCCGGCACCGTCGCCTCCACCGTCGCCCAGCCGGGCAGGACCGCCGGCGCCACCCGGACGTACCGGGCCCGGCTGCGGCTGCCGCGCGAGGCCCGCAAGCGGCGCGACGCCTTCACGCCGAAGGTCACCGTACGCGCCGGCAGCCTCGCCTGGACCGTTCCCGTGCGCCCCGCCGAGCCCGCCCCGGCCGCCTCCGCACCGCCGGCCGGCCGGAGCATCGCCACCGTGCTGCGCTCCGCCAAGTCCCGGCTCGCCGCGCGCAAGTGACGTCCCGGCGCACCAGGCGTACCCGACACCACCAGTACCGTTACCCGGAGGGTTGATGCACGGCCAGCAGGCCCCGGCGCTCGAAGCGCACGATCCGACCGAGCGCCGGTCCCAGCCGGACGCGCAGCGCGCGGCCGGCCCCGGCCGCGGGTTCCGCCCCGACGTCGAGGGCCTGCGGGCCGTCGCCGTGGGCGTGGTGCTGCTCTACCACGCAGGCGTGCCGCTCATCTCGGGCGGCTACGTCGGCGTGGACGTCTTCTTCGTCATCTCCGGCTTCCTCATCACCGGGCTGCTGGTGCGCGAGCTGGAGCGCAGCGGACGGATCTCCCTCACCGGGTTCTACGCCCGCCGCGCCCGCCGGCTGCTGCCGTCGACAGCCGTCGTGCTGGCGGCGGTCGCGCTGCTGGCGTGGCTGCTGATGTCGCCGGTGGAACGCAAGACCGTCGCCAAGGACCTGGCCGCCGCCGCGCTGTACGTCGTCAACTGGCAGCAGGCGTCGCTCGCGGTCGACTACTCCGCGCTCGGCGCCGACGCCAGCCCCGTACAGCACTTCTGGTCGCTGGCGGTCGAGGAGCAGTTCTACCTGGTCTGGCCGCTGCTGATCATCGCCATCGGCTGGTGGTGCACGCGCCGCGGCGGCAAGGCGGTGCGCCCGCGGCTGGCCGTCGCGCTCGGCGCCATCGCCGTGGCCTCGTTCGCGTACTCGGTCCACCTCACGCAGGAGGAGGCCGGTGCCGCGTACTTCTCCACCTTCACCCGCGGCTGGGAACTGGCCGTCGGCGGGCTGATCGCGCTGGTGCCCGCGGACGCCTGGCGGCGGCTGCCGGGCCGGCTCGCGGGCGGGCTGGTGCTCGCGGGGCTCGCGGCCATCGCGGTGGCCGCCCTCGGCTTCTCCGACGAGACCCCCTTCCCCGGCTCCGCCGCCGCGCTGCCCGTGCTGGGCGCCGCCGCGATCATCGCGGCCGGCGCCGCGGCGCAGGACACGGTGGGCGCCAAGCTGCTGGGCACCGCGCCGATGCGGTACGTCGGGCGCATCTCGTACTCCTGGTACCTGTGGCACTGGCCGGCCGTCGCCTTCGCGACCGTCAAGTGGCCGAACATCACCACCGCCCAGCTCGCGGTCGTCGTCGCGGCGAGCTGGGTGCCCGCCGCGCTCACCCACGCGCTGGTGGAGAACCCGGTACGGGTCTCGCGCGCGCTGGCGCCGGTGGGCCGCGGCCTCGTCCTCGGCCTGGCCTGCACCGCGGCCGGCGCCCTGCTGGGCTGGCTGACCTGGGCCACCGTGCCGACCATGAAGCTCGCCGACCCCTCGCAGGCCGTCGGCGCCGCCGCGCTGCAGGACTCCACGAAGGTCCAGGAGTCCGCCTCCGTGCTCAGCCCGCTGCCCGAGGACGCCGACGCCGACGAGGGCGCGGTGTACGGCAACGGCTGCCACGCCGGGCAGCGCGACACCGAGGCCGAGGGCTGCGTCTACGGCGACAAGAAGTCGGACACCACCGTGGCGCTCTTCGGCGACTCGCACGCCGCGCAGTTCTCCCCGGCGCTGATCACCATCGCCGAGGAGCGCGGCTGGCGGCTGCTGATCCTCACCAAGTCCGCCTGCACGCCCGCCAAGGTCACCATCTACAACCGGCAGTACGAGCGCGACTACACCGAGTGCGACGAGTGGCGGGCCTCCGCCGTCGAGCGCATCGCCGAGGAGAAGGCCGACCTCGTGCTCGTCGGCAACCGCGACGACCAGGCGGCCATGCGCGGCGGCGACAAGCTCGACGGCGACGACAACGCCGGCGCACTGCGCGACGGGATGTCCGCCACGCTGCGCGAGCTGAAGGAGAACGGGGCGGACGTCACAGCGTTCGCCGACATCCCGTACCCGCCGCAGGACATACCCTCGTGCGTGTCGGGAGCCACCGACCAACTCACCGACTGCGCGTTCCCGCTGCGCGAGGGGCTGGAATACGAGCAGGTCACCACGGAGGCGGCGAAGCGGACCGGAGTCCGTGTCATCGACCTCGCACCCGAGCTCTGCCCGGACGGGACCTGCCCGGCCGTCATCGGCAACGTGATCGTCTACCGGGCCGGTGAGCACATCACCGAGACGTACATGCAGACGCTCACGGGCTGGCTGGACGACCAGTTGCCGGAGAGCGTCGGATGAGAGAAGGACTTCTGATGCCGACGCAGCCAACGCCGCCGTCGCTGGTGCCCACGGTGCCGCGCGGCGGGCGCCTCCTCCACATAGGTCCGCACAAGACCGGCACCACCGCCCTGCAGGGCGCGTTCCACAGCGCCCGCGACCGGCTGCCCGCGTACGACGTGGTGTACGCCGGCAGCAAGCGGCAGCCGGTCGCGGCGGCGCTCGCCAAGATCGGGGTGGAGTTCCCGGGGCCCGCGGGCACGCCCGTACGCGAAGAGCTCGACGTGTTCCTGCAGCGCGACCGGCCGGGCATGGAGCGCTGGCGGCGGCTGGTGCAGCAGTGCGACCAGGCCGGCGACCGGCGCACGGTCATCAGCACCGAGTACTTCTCCAACGCCGGTGACGACGCCGCCCGCGAGGTCGTCGCCGACCTCGGCGGCGGCGAGCGGGTGCACGTCGTCGTCACGCTGCGGCCGCTGCTGAAGATCCTGCCGTCGCAGTGGCAGCAGTACGTGCGCAACGGGCTGCGCTCGTCGTACGAGGACTGGCTGGAGGCCATGTTCCACCGCGAGCCGTGTATCGAGCCGACGCCCAGCTTCTGGCGTCGGCACCGGCACGACGAGCTGATCGCCCGCTGGGCGGCGGCCGCGGGCCCGGAGAACCTGACCGTCCTGGTGCAGGACGAGTCCGACCAGCAGATGCAGCTCCGCGTCTTCGAGGAGTTCGCAGGGCTGCCCTCCGGGTTCCTCGTCTACGACGAGCGCGACAACCGGTCGATGACCCACGGCGAGGCCGAGCTGGTCCGGCTGCTCAACGAGGAGTCGCACCGCCGCGGCTGGTCCGTGGAACGGCACGGCAAGGTCGTCCGCGCCGGGGCGCTGCGCCGGATGCGCGACAAGTACCAGCCCGGCCGCGACGAGGCGCGTGTCACCACCCCCGAGTGGGCGGTGGCCGAGGCCACGGAGCTGGCCGAGGAGATGACCGCCGCCATCGCCGCGCTCGGCGTCAACATCGTCGGCGACCTGGCGTCGCTGGCGAAGCGGCCGAGCGCGCCGGCCGCGCCGCCGGCCCAGGCGACGATCCCCGCGGCCGCGGCGGCGCAGGCCGTCATCGGCGCGCTGCTCGCCCAGTCCACGCTCGACACCAGGGCCGCCGCCGAGGCGGCCACGCACGATAGCCAGGCCGCCTCGGCGGCGAAGGACGCCACCGGGCCGAACTCCTCCGGGTCCGGCGCGTCCACCGCCACCGGGACGGCCGCCACCGCCACGCCCGAGCCGGCGCCCGCCGACGCCTCCGCCGGAGGCCGGGGCGGCGCCACCAACCCGCTGCGGAGCGCCGCCAGGCGCGGCCTTCGCCGTATCCGCCGATAACCAGAAGGACCTGCACGGATGTCGTTGAGAATCACTGTGATCGGCACCGGCTACCTCGGTGCCACGCACGCCGCCGCGATGGCGGAGCTGGGCTTCGAGGTGCTCGGCCTGGACGTCGTCAAGGAGAAGGTCGAGCTGCTCTCGGCGGGCAGGGTGCCGATGTACGAGCCCGGCCTCGAAGAGCTGCTGCGCAAGCACGTCGCCGGGGTCGAGGGCGCGACCGGGCGGCTGCGCTTCACGACGGACTGGGACGAGGTGGCCGCCTTCGGCGACGTGCACTTCGTGTGCGTGAACACGCCGCAGAAGCAGGGTGAGTACGGCTGCGACATGAGCTACGTCGACGCCGCGATCGACACCCTGGCGCCCCGGCTCGACCGCCCGTGCCTGGTCGTCGGCAAGTCCACGGTGCCGGTGGGCTCCGCGGCCCGGCTGGCGCGCCGGCTGGCCGAGCTGGCGCCGGCGGGCGAGCAGGCCGAGCTGGCGTGGAACCCGGAGTTCCTGCGCGAGGGCTTCGCCGTCGAGGACACCCTGCGCCCCGACCGCGTCGTCGTCGGTGTGACGAGCGAGCGCGCCGAGGAACTGCTGCGCGAGGTGTACGCGGGCCCGGTCGGCGACGGTACGCCGTTCGTGGTCGCCGACTACCCGACCGCCGAACTGGTGAAGACCTCCGCCAACGCCTTCCTGGCCACGAAGATCTCGTTCATCAACGCCATGGCGGAGATCTGCGAGGCCGCGGGCGGTGACGTCGTCAAGCTGGCCGAGGCCATCGGCTACGACGACCGGATCGGCAAGAAGTTCCTGCGCGCCGGGGTCGGCTTCGGCGGCGGCTGCCTGCCCAAGGACATCCGCGCCTTCATGGCCCGCGCCGGCGAACTCGGCGTGGACCAGGCGCTGACGTTCCTGCGCGAGGTCGACTCGATCAACATGCGCCGCCGTGCCCACATGGTCGAACTCGCCCGCGAAGCCTGCGACGGGACCTTCCTGGGCCGGCGGATCGCCGTGCTGGGCGCGACGTTCAAGCCCGACTCCGACGACGTACGCGACTCGCCCGCGCTCAACGTCGCCGGCCAGATCCACCTCCAGGGCGGCCAGGTCACCGTCTACGACCCGAAGGGCATGGACAACGCCCGCCGGGAGTTCCCCACGCTGCGCTACGCGGACTCCGCCGAGGACGCGATCGCCGGCGCCGACGTCGTGCTGCACCTCACCGAATGGAGCGAGTTCCGCACCCTCGACCCGCGCCGGCTCGCCCGCGCCGCAGCCACCGCGCACCTCATCGACGGCCGCAACACCCTCGACCCGGCGCCCTGGCGCGCCGCGGGCTGGACGTTCCGGGCCATGGGACGCCCCGCGCTCTGAAACCCTCACCACCACCACCACCACCGCAGCACCCCCACACGAACGGAACCGCCCCCACCATGAAGCGCCTTCTCATCCGCTCCGGTAAGAGCCCGTTCCACGTTCCGACGCGGACCGAGGTCATCCAGCAGGACCTCATCGGCACCAACGCCGGGAACCTGGTGTTCAGCGACGCCACGCACAAGCTGCTCCAGGTTCCCGGCACCGAGGTCGTCTCCAACGGCCTCAAGACGGACTACTCCAAGGAGCGTGCGGCACAGATAAACGACCAGTACGACGCCTTCGTCGTGCCGCTCGCCAACGCCTTCCGGCCGTCGTTCGAGGCGTCGCTCAACCGCCTCAGCCGGCTCATCGAGCAACTCACCATCCCCGTCGTCGTCATCGGCGTCGGTGCCCAGACCGGCGCCGACTACGACACCGAGCGGCTGAAGGCCATCGAGCCGGCGGTCAAGCGGTTCATGAAGGCGGCGCTCAAGCGGTCCGCGTCCGTGGGCGTACGCGGGGAGCTGACCGCCGGCTATCTGAAGGAACTCGGCTACAAGGACAAGGAAGTCGACATCATCGGCTGCCCGTCGATGTTCCTCCACGGCGACACCTTCCCCGAGATCCGCAGGCCCGAGGGCGGCATCACCGACGCCTCCCGCCTCGCGATCAACATCTCCCCGGGCGCCCCGAAGGTCGGCCCCATCGCGGAGATCGCGCAGCACGCGTACGAGCGCTTCGCCCACCTCACGTACTACGCGCAGAACCTCACCGACGCCGAACTGCTGCTGTGGGGCGACACCACCGCCGAGAAGGGCGAGTCGGCCGACCTGCCCAACCGGGGCACGCACGGGCTGCTGCGCGACGATAAGATGCGGCTGCCCACCGACCCGTACCGCTGGATGGCGGAACTGCGCGAGCACGACTTCGCGTTCGGCACCCGCATCCACGGCAACATCACCGCGCTGCTGGCCGGCACGCCCGCCGTCGTGCTCTGCCACGACTCGCGCACCCTCGAACTCTGCCGCTACTTCGGCATCCCGTACGAGATGCTGGCCGACCAGCCCGCCGACATGGACCCGGCGAACCTGTACGAGAAGGCCGACTTCGCCGGGTTGCAGAACGGCCACCAGGAGCGCTGGGACCGGTTCGCCCGCTTCCTCGACCGCAACGGCCTGAAGGACACCTACACCCATGGCGACCGCGGCGCCGCCTTCGAGGAGCGCATGGCCGGCCTCGACCTGCCGCCCTCGATGCGGGTGTGGGACGGCTCCGACGACGGCGCCAACCGCTACCGCGTCGCCTGGCTGCACGAGCGGGCCGAGACCGTCCGCAAGCGGCAGGACGCCGCGGCGCGCCGCATCGGCGAGCTGAAGGACCGCAACGAGGAACTGACCGAGCAGGTCGGCCGGCTGGAGAAGCAGCTCGCCGGTCTTGAGCGGCGCGTCGCCGCCATGGACAAGGGGCCGATGGCGCGACTCGGCGGGGTCTTCAGGGGCCGGGGCGGGCGAGGCTGATGGCGCAGCGGCAGGGCGCGCTCCCGCCGGGCAGCCGGCTGGTGCACATCGGGCCGCACAAGACCGGCACCACGACGCTGCAGGGGGCGTTCCACCGCGGCAGGCGCGCGCTGGCCGCCCACGGCGTCCGCTACGCCGGCGCCTCCCGGCAACCGGCGCACGCCGCCGCCGCGATCGCCGGCGGGACGCCCGTGAACAGCCTGGAGGCGCCGAGCATGGCGCACTGGGAGAAGCTGTGCGCGGAGGTCGCCGGCGCGGGGCGGCGGCGCCGGGTCGTCGTCAGCAGCGAGCGCTTCGCCAACGCGGACGCCGCCGCGGCGCGTGCGGTGGTCGACGGGCTCGGCGGGGAGCGGGTGCACGTCGTCGTCACGCTGCGGCCGCTGGTCAGGATCCTGCCGTCGCAGTGGCAGGAGTACATCAAGTCCGGCCACCACCACGCGTACGACAAGTGGCTCGACGGCATGCTGCGCCGGCCGCCGTACCGGAAGCCGACGCCGTCGTTCTGGCGGCGGCACCGGCACGACGAGCTGGTGGCGCGCTGGGCGGAGGCGGCCGGCGCGGACCACCTCACGGTGGTCGTCGTCGACCAGGCCGACCCGCTGGCGCCTCTGCGGGCCTTCGAAGGGCTGCTGGGGCTGCCGGCCGGGGTGCTGGAACCGGAGCAGGACGGGTTCACCAACCGGTCGCTCACCGCCGGGGAGGTGGAGGTGCTGCGGCTGGTGAACAGGGAGCTGTCCCGGGCCGAACGCCCGGCGCAGGAGCGCAAGCTGGTGCGCGAGGCCCTGGTCCGCAGCCTGCGCGGAGCGCATGTGCCGACGGATCCGGCGGAGCGCATCGCCACGCCCGCGTGGGCGCGGCGGGCGGCGGCGGAGGTCAGCGCGGAGATCGTCGCGGGGATCAGGAAGTCGGGCGTCCGGGTGGTGGGGGACCTGGACGCGCTGGTGCCGGAGGTGGCCGCCGGGGACTTGGCGGAGCCCGCGGGATCCGCCGTTGCCGCGGCGCCGTGGGTGCCGGTGGGTGCGGCGTACGCGGCGGTGACGGGGGCGCTGCTGGCGGCGGCGGAGTCTCCGTAGCGCCGGGCGCCTCCGGGGCGCGAGCCGCATATAGTCCGGGGCCGGGGCGTGTCGGCGCCGGGCGGTGAGAGAAAGGCGGGCACATGGCGGAAGCGGTGCCGGGGCTGGTGCGGATCACCGAGCGGGTGTGGTGGTGGCCGCACCACCCCGATCCGGACCGGGTGCAGGCGGGCGTCGGCGTGATCGCCGGTGACGACGGCTGCCTGCTCGTCGACGCCGGCCACAGCCCGGCGCTGGCCCGCCGGATCCGCAACGCCCTCGGCGGCGCGGGCCTGCCGCGGGCGCGGGCCCTCGTCCACACCCACCACCACTGGGACCACGTCTGGGGCGCGCAGGAGTGGGCCGTGCCGGTGACCGCGCACGAGCTGACGGCGGACGCGCTGCGCGCGGAGGCGGAGAAGCCGTGGTCGGAGGCGTACGTACGGGCCGAGACCGCCCGTGACCCGCGCCTGGTCCCGAGCTACACCGCGCGCTCGCGCGCCATGGCGGAGGACGGGTGGGACTCGTTGCGCATCGTGCCGCCCGACGAGACGTTCACCGACCGGCACGTGATCCCGCTCGGGGGCGTGACGGTGGAGCTGCGGCACGTCGGCGGCGGCCACGCGGCGGACTCGACGGTGGTCGGAGTGCCGTCGGAGGGCGTGCTGTTCGTGGGCGACTGCTATTACCCGCCGCCGTACCACCTGCGGGAGGAGGGCGCGGGCCCGGACCTGACGCTGGCGCGGAGCCTGGTGAGCGCGGAGTACGAGTGGTACGTGGAAAGCCACGGGGCGCCGCGGCGCCGTGCGGAGGTCGAGGCGGCCCTCGGCGGCTGATCCCGGGCGCCGCCCCGCGTGCTCACCCGGCCAGGTCCGCGATCGTCCCCAGCGGGACGCCCAGCCACCCCGGGCGGTTGCCCGCCTCGTACACGACCTCGTGGACCGCTCTGTCCGCCACGTACGCGCGCAGCAGCGCCGCCTCCTCCCGCGGGTCCGTGCCCGACCGCTCCGCGTAGCCCGCGCAGTACGCCGCGCCGCACCGGTCAGCCCACGACGGCGCCCCGGGTGCCGCGTAGGTGAAGGAGCGCAGCATTCCCGCCACGTCGCGGGTCACCGGGTGGGGGCGGCGGCGGGCCGGCGGCGGCAGCTCCGGTTCGCCCTCGAAGTCGACGAACGACCAGCGGCCGGAGCGCGATCCGCGCAGCGTCTGGCCCAGGTGCAGGTCGCCGTGGACCCGCTGCGCCCGCCACGTCCGGCCCGCCGCGCCCAGCTCCGCCACCGCCGCGAACGTCTCGCCGAGCCGGGCGCGGTACGGGCGCAGCGCCGGGACCGCCGCCGCCGCGGCCGCCAGCCGCGCCGTCATCGCGGCGGCCAGCGCCGCCGACTGCGGGGCGCGCAGCACCGTCACCGGCAGCGCGCGGCGCAGCGTCTCGTGCAGGTCCGCGGTCGCCCGGCCGAGCGCGCGGGCGTACGGCGTGAAGTCCGTCCGCGCCGCGAGGGCTTCGGCCGCCAGCCGCCGGCCGTCCGCGGCGTCGGCCAGGTACGGACTGAGCACGCCGAGCGTCGCGGGGGAGCCGCGCTCGTCCGTGAGCGCGGAGGTCTCGAACCACGCCAGCGGGGGCGGCACCCGGTCGCCGCCCGCGCGGGCCAGGGCCGAGGGCACTTCCAGGTCGGGGCTGGGGCCGGGGTCGACGCGGCGGAAGACCTTGAGGACGAAGCGGTCGCCGTACACCACCGAGGTGTGGGACTGCTCCGCGGCCAGCGGCCGCGCCGGGAGCCCGGTCCCGGCGTACCCGCCGGCCCACCCCTCACGTACGAACGTGAGACGCCCCGTGCGCCCCGGCCGGCGCAGCCGCTCCAGCAGCAGCGCGGCCGTCCGCGGATCCGCCAGCGCGTCGTACGCCGCCGGCGGGCGGCGGGTGCCGAGCAGGAGTTGATAGCAGTCCCCGGATCCCGCCCCCGGCTGCCGGACGCGGACGAGCAGGTGCAGCACGCCCGGGAGGAGCGCGGTCGCCGACACCGGGGACAGCCCCGTGATCGGGCGGTCCTTCCCGGCGAACCACCGCTGCCGCGGCAGCCAGGCCCGTAGCCCCGGCAGCAGCGCCTCCGCGTCCCGCCGCCGCGTGACCGTCCCGCCCCCTCAGTCCAGCGTGCGCGACAGATACGCGTGCAGCAGCGTCCGCGTCTCCGCCAGCAGCGCCGCGTCGCCCTCCGGGTCGGCGCGGAACGCGAGTTGGAGCAGCGCGTCGGCCGCCTCGACCGCCACCAGGCACGACCGCTGCAGCGACGCCGTCACGGGCAGGGACAGCCGCTCCGCGAGGATGTCGCAGAGCCGGGCCGCCACCGGGTCGTTGGCCTCGAAGTCCACCTGCGCGAAGCCCGGGACCGTACGCATCATCGCGACGTACTCCGCCAGCATCGAGTCCAGGATGCGCCGCCAGCCGGCCTGCGCGGGCTCGGCGGCCAGCCGGCGGGTGACGCGGCGGGTGAAGTCGTCGAGGTTGCGGGCGGCGAGCGCGTCGGCGAGGGCGCGCTTGTTGGGGAAGAAGCGGTACACCGAGCCGATGGGGACGCCCGCGCGGTCGGCGACGGCGCTGGTCGTCAGGCCCTCGTAGCCGGTCTCGTCGAGGAGTTCGGCGCAGGCGTCGAGGATCCGGGCCAGCCGCTCGGCGCTGCGCTGCTGGACGGGGGTGCGGCGAAGGGACGGGGTGCTCACGTCGTCCATGGTGCCGGACCGCTCCGCCGCCTCGCCGCCGGGCCGCACGGTCTACGCGGCCAGCAGCAGGGTCAGGCCGCCGACGGTGTAGCAGACCATCAGCGCGAGCAGCGGCAGTTGGCCGGCGACCGCGCGGGCGGGCGGGAAGAGGCGGACGGCGCGGTCGTGGGCGGCGACGACGCCGAGGACGTGCCCGGTGACGACGGCGGTGACCTGGAGCGCGGCGAGGCCGCCGGGGGAGAGCGGCGGGTCGGTCGGGGGCGGGTCGTCGGTGCCGGATGCGATCGTGACGGTACGCGGGCCTTCGGTGACGAAGAGCGTGAAGTAGTGGGCGACGAGGTAGCCGAGCGCGATCGGCAGGAGGGAGTGGGCGAAGGCGGCCGGCGGGTGGGCGAGACGGCCGGAGACCAGGCGGACGGCCGCCGCGCAGCCGGCGTACAGGACGGCGACGAGGGCGATGGCGGTGAGCAGGCCGAGCGTGGCCGTGGCGGTGCGGCCGAGGGAGGAGGTCTGCAGGGTGTCGATCCAGGAGGGGGCGGCGGAGAAGCCGTCGTAGGCGGTGGAGCCGAGGAGGACGCACAGGACGGCGGTCAGCCCCGGGAGGGCGGGGGTGGCGTCGAGACCGGCGAGGGGGGAGCGCAGGACGAGCACGCCGTCGGCGGGGCGGCGGCCGACGGGGGCCAGCCGGGCCAGCAGCGCGCTGTACGCCTCGAAGGGGTCGCACTGCGCGAACCAGCGGTCGCCGTGGATCGCCGCGCCGGTGAGCTGGACGGCGGCGTGCGCGGCGAGAAAGACCGACAGGGCGGCGGTGGCGGCCGGTTCGGGGGCGGCCAGCTCCAGCCAGGTGAACGCCAGCAGCCCGGCGGCGGCGGGCCGGTGGCCGAGCCGGGCGGGCAGCGGGCGGCCGGCGGCCGGGTCGCGGTGCAGGGCGCGGCAGGCCAGGGCGTGCAGCGTACGGAGGGGGTTGAGCAGGCGCCAGACGGGGCCGAGGAGGAGGGAGGCCGGGACCAGGCCGACCCAGAGGAGCACGTAGACCGCGCCGGGCGCGGGGTTGCGGGCGGGGTCGTCGGGGCCGAGGAGCAGGTGGCCGGCGACGAACGCGGCGGCGGCGAGTCCGGCGCCCGCGGCGGTGCGGCGCAGGGCGGGCGCGGCGGCGAGGCGCTGCACGGCGCGGGGAAGGGGGCGGCCCGCGGTGGCGCCGGCGTAGCGGGGTTCGGGCCAGAGCAGGCCGAGGGCGAGGAAGGAGACGAGCAGGGCGGCGAAGCCGCCGGCGTAGGCGTAGAAGGCGGGTATCGGCAGGTCCTGGGTGCCGCCGACGCCGTGGGCGAGGGGCATCAGCGGACCATGAGCTGGGTGAGGACGAGACCGGAGCCGTGTGTCTCGACGTCGAACACCCCGGCGCGGTCCGCGGTGAACGTCAGCTCGGCGGGCGCGCCGGCGCGCAGTTCCGCGGTCTTGTCGTAACCGTGGACGTGGAGTTCGTCGTCGGTGTCGCCGGTGACGAGGAGGGTCACGCGCTCGCCGCGCCCCACCTCGACGCGTCCGGGCGCGGGGGTGACTTCGCCGCCCCGTACGGCGATCTCCACGACGGTGCCGGCGCGCGTACCGGCGCCCGCGTCCGAGCCGTCGGCGCCGCGGTCGGGCACGTCGGTGGCGGGGGGTACGGATCCGGTGGCGACCTCGTGGCCGGTGCCGGGCCTGTGGTGGGTGTCGCCCCGGGAGCAGCCGGCCGCGGCGAGCGCCAGCAGCAGCACGGCGACGACGAGGCCGGCGCGGGCGGCGGGGGAGGAGCCGGGGGAGGAGGTGCGGCGGCTCATGCGAGGCCGGCCTCCGGGGCGGGGCCGGCGGGTCCCGGCCGGGGACCGGGGCCGGCCGCCGGACGGCCCGCCTGCGGGTCCGTCGTCGGGCCCGCCTCCGGCTCCGGCACTTCGTCCGCCCCGGGCTCCTTCGTGCGCTCCGGCCCCGGATCCGCCGCCGCTTCTTCCGCCGAGCCCGCCGGGTCCGCCGAGCCCGCCGGGTCCGCCGCGGGCGCCCGCCTGGCCACCGCTATCACCGCCCAGATCACCCACACCAGCCCCAGCAGCGTCCGCAGCCATGCCGGGCTCAGCGGTATCCACGGGATCAGCAGCACCGACTTGTCGAAGGCGTCCAGCAGCGTCAGCACGCCCATCGCCACCGTCACCCCCGTGAACCCTGGCCGCCCGCCCGCGGTCCCGGCCCGCAGCCGCAGCCCGGTCGCCGTCCACCACACGCCCATCAGCACCAGCGCGACGACCGGCACCCAGGTGTGCGCGTACGAACTCGCCGCCCCCACCACGTCGAGCACCAGCCCCACCGCCCCCGCCGCCGCGGCGCCCGTGGCCACCGCGTCGCGCCGCAGCAGCCGCCACCACAGCACCCCGCCGACCAGCCCCAGCACCACCGCCACGGCCAGCGCGATCTGCACCTCGATCCGCTCGATGCCCCGCGCCCCGTACCAGTCGCACCCCGCCGGCAGCTTCCGCGCCTGCACGTCGTACTCCGCGCACACCAGCAACTGCGCCAGCTTCACCGGCTCCCCGACGATCCGGTCCGAGCCGCCCGAGACGTCGCCGGGTCGCGAGCCGCACTCCGGGAGCGTGCGCGGGTTGCTCGCCCCCGCGTCCCCCTGCCAGCAGTTGCCCTCGCCCTGCCCGTCCCACCACACGTCCGTCTTGTTGGGCCGCTCGTTGCCCGCCCGGTCGACGCCGAGGTGGTTGCCGGCGTAGCGGTTGTGGTGCGAGGTGTCGAGCTGCTTGCCGAGCGCGCCCTCGCCGCGGATGAAGGCGGGGACGGCGTTGAGGTAGAACGCCGCGCGCTGGTGCCCGTAGATCCAGTTGTCCCGGTAGATGTTCCAGTTGCCGCCCGCGGTGATGATGCCGGTCCCGGGCGGCATGGATATCTGCGGGCAGACCACGCCCTGCTCGTAGCCGCGTTCCGCGGGCGGTTTCGCGCAGGTGCCGTCGGCGACGTACGGGTAGTAGTTCTGGTTGTTGTCGTGGATGAGGTTCCGCTCGAACTTCGCGTGGTTCTGGGGCAGTCCCGGGTGCCCGGGGAAGGCGCTGTCCATGGAGGCGCCGCCCATGTTGTGGTCGAACTCGTTGTCGTGCACCCAGACGGAGTCGCCCGCGGTGCCGGAGTAGCCGACCATGTTGTGGTGGCTGCGGCAGCCGGTGATCTCGATGGCGTAGCGGGGGACGTCGTAGCCGCGGCCGTTGTTGATGTCGGAGGCGCTGCCCGGGTAGATGCCGGAGTCGCCGTTGCCGTACGACTCGCAGTCGCGGTAGAGGCCGTGGTCGGAGGCGAAGGTCAGAAAGCCGTACTCGTCGTTCCAGCGGGTGAGCACGTCGTCGATGACGAAGCCGTCGGCGGCCAGCACGTACAGCGAGTTGAACGTGGAGCGCTGCGCGGTGAAGTTGCGGAAGTAGACGCCGTCGGCGGAGTCCGCGCGGATGACGTTGAGCTTGCGGTACTGGCCGTCGATGACGACGTCGCCGCGGTCGGCGCCGGTGCCCTCGATCTGCAGGTCCCGCTTCCCCATGATGGCGACGAGGTTCTGGTTGTGCGGGCAGCGCCGCTGCTGCGCGTACGACAGGATCTGGTACCCGAAGTCGGACCGCGGCGCCTTCAGCCGCGCGCAGGCCCCGGTGGGCTTCGGCCGGCTGGGCTCCTCCAGATAGACGCCCGGCAGTACGGCGATGGTCATACCGGGATCGTCGACGGCGTCGACGGCCTCCTGCAGATGCTCGTAACCGCGGTCGCGGCAGCGTTCGTACAGCCGGAGGTTGCGCTCGCGCAGCGCGGCGGGGAAGCCGGCGATACGCGCCTCGAAGTCCGCCCGGCCCGGTTTGCAGACCAGCAGGTCGGGCTCCTCGTCGCGGTACGTCGGCACGGTGCCGGTGCCGTCGGGGAACTCGACGGGGCGCTCCTCGTGTGCGGCGGCGGGGGCGGTGGTGAGCAGCAGCGCGCCCAGCGCGACGAGCGGGAGAAGGGCCGTTCGGAGCTTACGCGTCCACGACATGGCGGAAGAGTAGAGCAACTTTCATCTTTTGTGACCCCTCCCCGTACGCGCCGGTAGGTCCCGCGCGTACGGGGTGTGTCCACGCCGGAGGGGCCGGCCGTCGATCGGCCGGCCCCTCCGCCGTACGCGGCCCCGGGGCTACGCGGTGTTGTTGGCCAGCGCCAGCAGCCGGGCGCGGGTGCCGTTGAACTTGTCGCGGTCGACGTTGCCGGAGATGCCGGCGACCCGCCCGGTGGCGGTGTACTGCCACACCGTGTAGAAGGGGAAGCCGTTCGGGATCGACGGGCTGTGCGCGGAGGTCCAGTGCGCGACCCACAGCGGGCTGCGCGAGGCCATGCCGTTCCAGCCGCCGGTGCAGTTGTTCCACCAGCTCGGGCTGGTGTAGATGACGACGTCACGGCTGGTCCGCGCCTTGTACGTCTGGTAGAAGTCGAGGATCCAGTTGCGCATCGCGGTCTGCGAGAGCCCGTAGCAGGCGGAGCCCGACGGGTTGTTCTCGATGTCCAGCACGCCGGGCAGGGTGAGGTTGTCGCGGGACCAGGCGCCGCCGTTGGAGGCGAAGAAGTTGGCCTGGGCCGCGCCGCTGGAGGAGTTCGGCCGGGCGAAGTGGTACGCGCCGCGGATGACGCCGGCGCGGTACGCGGCCGGGTAGTTGGTGTTGAACGACGGGTCCTTGTAGGTGGTCCCCTCGGTCGCCTTCATCCAGGCGAACTGGATGCCGGCGTTGCGCACCGACGTCCAGTTGATACTGCCCTGCCAGTGCGAGACGTCGATTCCCTGCACACCGCTGGTGTGGTCCATCGGGCTGACGTCGGGTGACGACTGGTCCGTGTGCACGCCCATGCCCATGTAGGCGTGGCCCAGCGGGACGGGGTTCTTCTTCTTGGCGTCGCTGTCGGAGGACGGTGAGGACGCGGCCGACGGGGCGGTGAGCCCCGCGACCAGGGCGAGGGACGCGCCCAGGACGACGGCGGCGCCGGCGCGGGCGCGGCCGGCGCGGCGGGAGAAGAGGCGGTGGGTCAGTGATGTGTGGGGGTGCATCGCGGCCTCCTGGCACTCGTGTGCTCTGTGGGGGTGGGGAGAGGCGGTGCTGGGTGCTGCTGTACGGACAGACCGGCGATCTGATGCGTACACGACAAAAGTGACGCACAGGAACGCCTGCCTGAGAAGGGGGGGACCGCCACCCTTTATGGTCCAGTCCAGTGACGCGTGCGCTGAGCTGCGGTTACCGGAGTGGAAATCGTTAACTTTCATGGTGTGAAAGCCGAAACGAAGGATAGCATTCTGGTCACGGAGCGTGCGAGAGTAGACACGCTGTGCATCCTCGCGGTCATCCCCACTCACCACCCCCGAACCGCACACCCCACCCGGCACGTCGGCCACCCACCGCCCCGCGTTCCGCCGGACGACCGCCGGTGCCGGGGGCTACTAGTGTGCGGATGTGATCGATTTCGTACGTCCGCTGCTCTTCCTCGACGTCGACGGGCCCCTCATCCCGTTCGGACCCACCTGGCACGGCCGCCCGGATCGCGTCCCGCCCCCGGTGCCGGACACGGGGAACCCGCTGCTCGCCAGGGTCGAACCGGCGGACGGGCCCCGGCTGGCGGCGCTGCCGTGCGAACTCGTCTGGGCCACGACCTGGCAGGACGACGCCAACGAGACCATCGCGCCCCTCCTGGGCCTGCCCGACCTGCCGGTGGTCGACATCCCGGAACACGACGACGGGGACGTACCCGGCGGCCCGCACTGGAAGGCCCCGCTCCTGGTCGACTGGGCGGCCGGCCGCCCGTTCGCCTGGGTCGACGACGAGATCGCCGAGGCCGATCGTGCCTGGGTCGCCGTCCACCACCCGGAGCGCGCCCTCCTGTACCGCGTCGATCCCGGGCGGGGGCTCACCGACGCGGACTTCGCCGCTCTCGACGCCTGGCTGCGCGGGCCGTAGCGGAGGGGCGCCCGGGCGAACCCGCCGTCCCGGCCGGAGGTCAGAGCGTGCTGTCCTGCCAGGCCTGGTGCAGCGCGGCGAAGCGGCCCCGGTCGGCTATCAGGGTGGCCGGCGGGCCGTCTTCCACGATGCGGCCCTGGGACATCACCAGGACCCGGTCCGCGATCTCCACCGTCGACAGCCGATGGGCGATGACCACCGCCGTGCGGCCGTTCAGGACCGTGTGCATCGCCTGCTGCACCGCCTGTTCGCCCGGGATGTCCAGCGACGACGTGGCCTCGTCCAGGATCACCACCGCCGGGTCCGCCAGCAGCGCGCGGGCGAACGCGACCAACTGGCGCTGGCCCGCCGAGATGCGGCCGCCGCGTTTGCGCACGTCGGTGTCGTAGCCGTCCGGGAGCGCCGTGATGAACCCGTGGGCGCCCAGCGACTTCGCCGCCGCCTCGATCTCCTCGCGGCTCGCGTCCGGACGGCCGATCGCGATGTTCTCCGCCACCGTGCCCGAGAACAGGAACGCCTCCTGCGTGACCATCACCACCCCGCGCCGCAGCTCCGCGTTCGCGATCTCCCGCAGGTCCACCCCGTCCAGCAGCACCCGGCCCGCGCTCGGGTCGTAGAACCGCGCCAGCAGCTTGGCCAGCGTCGACTTCCCCGCCCCGGTCGAGCCGACGACCGCGACCGTCTGCCCGGCCGGCACCGTCAGGTCGAAGGGGGGCAGCACCTCACCGCCCGTACGATACGAAAAACCGACCCCCTCGAAACGCACCTCCCGGCCCGGTAGCCCCTCCTCGCGCGCCGGCAGCGGCCGCGGCTCCGCCGGCTCCGCGACGCCCGGCCGCTGCGCCAGCAGCCCGGCGATCTTCTGCAGCGACGCCGCCGCCGACTGGTAGGAGTTGAGGAACATCCCGAGCCGGTCGATCGGGTCGTACAGCCGCCGCAGATACAGCACCGCCGCGGCCAGCACCCCCAGCGCGAGATCGCCCTCCGCCACCCGGTACGCACCCCACAGCACGATCGCGGCCACGAAGAAGTTGGCGGTCAGCCGGGAGGAGACGACGTAGCGGGCCATCTCCAGGATGGAGTCGCCGTTGACCCGCTCGTGGTGCCCGTTGAGCCGGTCGAAGTCCTCGTCGTTCGCGCGTTCCCGGCGGAACGCCTGGACGGGCCGGATGCCGTTCATCGTTTCGACGAACTTCACGATCACCTGAGCGATCGCCGTCGACCGCTTGGTGTAGATCTTGATCGAACGCCGCTGGAAGTTGCGGATCAGCGCGTACAGCGGCACGAACGACAGCAGCGCCGCCCCGCCCAGCCCCAGATCCAGCCAGAGCAGCAGCGCGGAGATGTACACGACCTGGAGCACGACGACGATCAGCTCCTGCAGCCCCTCGCTCAGCAGCTCGCGCAGTGACTCCACGTCGCTGGTGGAGCGGGAGATGAGCCGGCCGGAGGTGTAGCGGTCGTGGAAGTCGACGTCGAGGGCCTGCGCGTGGCGGAAGATGCGGCCGCGCAGGTCGAGCAGCACGTCCTGGTTGATGCGCGCGGCGGCCCGTACGAAGGTGTACTGGAGCAGCCCGGAGGCCAGCGCGCAGATCGCGTACGCGATGCCGACGGCGATCAGCGGGCCGTGGTCGTCGCGCCGCAGCGCGGGCACGGCGTGGTCGATGGCGTACGCGACGAGCAGCGGACCCGCTTGCACCGCGGCCTGCTGCAGCAGGATCAGCGCGGTCGCGGCGGCGACCCGGCGGCGGTGCGGGGCGAGCAGGGAGCCCAGCAGCGTGCGGGACGCGCCGTCGGGCGCGGGCAGCAGGTCCTGGTCGAACGGGTCGGTCCGCGGGCGCGGGCGGTCGTCGTCCGGCTCCTCGCCGCCGGGTCTCTCGGTGACTGTCGCCGTCATCGCTGCTCCCCCTCCTCGCCGTGCGCGGCGCCGTCCGCGCCGTCCGCCTGCTCCTCCGGTACGCCCGCCATGAGCGCGCGGTACTCCGCGCTGCCGTGCAGCAGTTCGTCGTGTGTGCCCACCGCCGCGATCCGGCCGCCGGACAGCAGCGCCACCCGGTCGGCGAGCAACACCGTCGACGGCCGGTGCGCGACCACCAGCGCCGTGGTCGTCGCCAGCACCCGCCGCAGCGCTGCCTCGACCAGCGCCTCGGTGTGCACGTCGAGCGCCGACAGCGGGTCGTCGAGCACGAGGAACCGCGGCCGGCCCACGATCGCCCGCGCCAGCGCGAGGCGCTGCCGCTGGCCGCCGGAGAGGCTGAGCCCCTGCTCGCCGACTTCCGTGCGGTGGCCGTCCGGCAGCCGGTGCACGAAATCGGCCTGCGCGATGTCCAACGCCCGCAGCAGGTCGTGCTCTTCGGCCTCGTACGAGCCCATGAGCACGTTCTCGCCGGCGGTCGCGGAGAAGAGCGTCGGCTCCTCGAACGCGACGGCGACCAGCGCGCGCAGCCCGTCGCGGGGGAGGGCCGTGATGTCGCGGCCGTCCAGGCTGATGCGGCCGGCGGTCGGTTCGTACAGCCGCGGGACGAGCGCGGTGAGGGTCGTCTTGCCGCAGCCGGTGGCACCGACGAGGGCGAGGGTCTCGCCGGAGCGCACGTGCAGGTCGACGCCGTCGAGTACGGGCGCGGTGTCGCGACCGGCGTCGGGGTGGCGGAAGACGACGCCGCTGAAGCGGATCCCGTCCGCCGCGCCGGGCGGGGAGCCCGTACGCTGCGCGGGGACGGCGGGGGCCGGTGCCGGGTGCGCCGCGGCGGCCTTGCTGTCCGCCGCGTCGGCCTCCGGCTCGTCCAGCACCTCGAAGTAGCGGTCCGCCGCGGTCGCCGCCTCGTTGCACATCGCCAGCAGGAACCCGATCGACTCCACCGGCCAGCGCAGCGCCATCGCCGTCGACAGGAACGCCACCAGCGTTCCCGCGGACAGATCGCCGTCCGCGACCTGCACCGTGCCCAGCACCAGCGCCGCGCCGATCGCCAGCTCCGGCAGCGTCATGATCAGCGCCCAGATCCCGGCCAGCAGCCGGGCCTTGTGCAGTTCGGTGCCGCGCAGCTCGTGGGTCAGCCGGCGGAACGCCTGCGCCTGGCTGCGGTGCCGGCCGAAGCCCTTGACGATGCGGATGCCGAGCACCGCCTCCTCGACCACCGTCGTCAGGTCGCCGACCTGGTCCTGCGCCCGGCGCGCGGCGCCGAAGAAGCGCCGCTCGAACGCCGAGCAGAGCGCCACCAGCGGGATCACCGGCGCCAGCAGCACCAGCCCGAGCGTCCACTCCTGGACCAGCAGGACCGTGCAGCCGACCGCGATGGTCGTGCCGTTGACGACCAGGAACGTCAGCGGGAAGGCCAGGAACATCCGGATGAGCTGGAGGTCCGTCGTGCCGCGGGAGAGCAGCTGGCCGGAGGCCCAGCGGTCGTGGAAGGACACCGGCAGCCGCTGCAGATGCCGGTACAGGCTCGCCCGCATCGCCGCCTCCACCCCGGCCAGCGGGCGCGCCACCAGCCAGCGGCGGAAGCCGAACAGCGCCGCCTCCGCGATCCCGAGCGCCAGGATCAGCAGCCCGCCCAGCCACACACCCGCCGAGTCCCGGTCGGCCACCGGGCCGTCCACGAGCCACTTGAGCACCAGCGGGATCACGAGCCCGATACAGGACGCGACGATCGCCACCCCGGCCGCCGAGAACAGCCGCACCCGCACCGGGCGGACGTACGGCCACAGGCGCAGCAGCGAGCGCACCGCGGAGCGGTCCTCCTCGCCCCACGCGGACGGACCTTCGAGGCCGGGGCCGGTACCGGCGGCGGTCGGGGAGTCGGCGGGATCGGGCTCTTCGGTGTGTACGGCGGCTGCAGGCATCGCCTCCGAGCCTACGTAAGGGCAGGCTAACCGCTCACCCTGTTTTCCCTTCTCCTGACCTGTCGGTCATGCACGTATCCGTCCGCCGGGTGTCCGCTTTGGGGGGACCTTTACGGACACCGTCCACCCTGCGCAGGTTGCGTATCGCGGGTACGGACAGCAGGGCGCACGCCGTCAGCAGCGCCAGCGCGCCGTTGAACACCAGCACCGCGTGGGCGCCGAACGCCCCCGCGGCCGGCCCGGCGAGCGCGTTGCCGACGGGCATCATGGCGATCGAGCCGGCGATCTCGTACGCGTTCACGCGGCTCAGCGCCGCGGGCGGCACCTGCGTCTGGACGCTCGTCGCCCACATCACACCCCAGAACGCCAGCGCCGCCCCCGCCACCGCCATCGCCCCGGCGATCGCCGGCACCGGCAGCCCCAGCCCCACCGCCGCCGGCTGGGCGCCGAAGCCGAGCGCCGCCACCGCCCCGGCGCGCAGCGGGTGCACCGGGCGCAGCCGCATCGCGACCAGCCCGCCGACGACCATCCCGGCGCCCATCACGGAGTTGACGACGCCGTACGCCCCGGCCCCGTGCTCCTCGACCACCTCCGCCGCCACCAGCGGGACCGTCGGCCCCCAGGAGCCGATCATGAAGACCATCCACACCGCGATGACCGCCCACATCCAGGTGCGGGACGAGAACTCGCGCCAGCCCTCCGCCAGATCGGCCCGGAACGCCCGCCCGCGCCCGCCCTTCGCCGGCGGCGCGGGGGGCGCGTCGTCCGCCGGTCGGGGCGGCAGGCGCAGCAGCGCCAGGCACAGGGCGCTCACGGCGTACGTACCGGCGTGCGCGGCGTAGACGCCGCCCGGCGAGGTGAGGCCGACCAGCGCGCCCGCCGCGGCCGGGCCGGCGAGCGTCATCGCCGACTCGGCCGTACGGATCGAGGCGTTGGCGCCCTGCACGTCGTCGGCGATCCGCGGGATCATGCCGGCGACCCCCGGCTGGAACATCGCGGCCGCGATGCCGTTCAGCGCGGACAGGGCGCAGACCTGCCAGAGCACGACGTCGCCGGCGAGGAAGAGCCCCGCCAGCGCGAGCTGCGTGCCGACCCGGGCGAGGTCGGCGCCGATCATCACGGCGCGGGCGTTGAACCGGTCCGCGAACACCCCGCCGAAGATGACGAACCCGGCGAAGCACGCCGTCATCGACGCCATCGCCAGGCCCACCGCCCCGGCGCCGTACCCGTGCATGATCAGCCCGGCGGCGAGCGCGACGGGCGCCATCATGTCGCCGAGCCTGGCGATGCCGCGGGCGACGAAGAAGAGGCCGAACGCGCGGCTGCGCAGGGGCCGTTGCGGGGGCTCCGGCGGCGCCGGCGGACCGTCGTGCGGCGGGCCGGGGGTGCCCGGCGGGCGGGTGCGCCGCGCCGGGGCCGGTGGGCGGGGGGACGAGGACGCGGAAGAGGAGGTCATCGGGTTGCAGTGTCGCCCGGCGGCTCCCGGGACGCCACCGGGTTATCGCGCCGCAAGCGCCTGCGGGGGCCGTACCAGTTGGGACCGAACGGTGACAATCGCGCGGCGTCACATCCCTGTGGCTGGGGATACCTTGAACGCGAAGGCGCGTAGGGACCACGCGCGGGGGAACTCTGGCTCGGTGTGGCCGAGGGGAGAATGCGGCGTTGAAGGTGGAGCGGATACGAAGGGGACGTACCCGGCACAGCCTGGCGGCGCTGCTGACCGGCGGCCTGCTCGTCCTGGTGACGGCGTGCGGTGGCTCCGACGGCGGGGACGAGGGCGGGGGCAAGGGCGGCTCGGGGGGTTCGGGCGGCTCGGGCGGCAAGGAACAGAAGGTCTCGCAGGCGGTCGTCGGGATCACGCCGAAGGACGGCGCCGACGCGGTGGGCACCCAGGGCGAGCTGAAGGTGACCGCGGACAAGGGCAAGCTCGTCTCCGTGAAGGTGACGGACGAGAAGGGCGCCGAGGTCGAGGGCGAGATCTCGGAGAACGGCGCGGTGTGGAAGCCGGCCGGCCACCTGCGTACCCAGACCAAGTACCAGGTGCACGCGGTCGCGCAGGACTCCGACGGACTGGAATCCGCCAAGGACACCACGTTCACCACCGTCGTGCCGGAGAACACCTTCATCGGCCACTTCACGCCCGAGGACGGCAGCACGGTCGGCGTCGGCATGCCGGTGTCGATCAACTTCAACCAGCCGGTCGCGAACATGAAGGAGGTCGAGGAGGCCATCGAGGTCACCGCCGACCCCGATGTCGAGATCGACGGCCACTGGTTCGGCAACCAGCGCCTGGACTTCCGCCCGGAGGAGTACTGGGAGCCCGGCACCGACGTGACGCTCAGCCTGCGCCTCGACGGCGTCGAGGGCGCGGACGGCGTCTACGGCGAGCAGCACAAGGACGTCGGCTTCGAGATCGGCCGGCGCCAGGTGAGCACGGTCGACGCCGACAGCAAGAAGATGAAGGTCGAGCGCAACGGCAAGACCATCAAGACCATCCCGGTGACCACGGGCGCACCGGCCACGCCGACCTGGAACGGCAAGATGGTGATCACCGAGCAGCTCGACGTCACCAGGATGGACGGCGACACGGTCGGCTTCGGCGGCGAGTACGACATCAAGGACGTACCGCACGCGCAGCGCCTGTCCACCTCCGGCACGTTCATCCACGGCAACTACTGGTCGGGACAGGCCACGTTCGGCTCGGCCAACGCCAGCCACGGCTGCATCGGCCTGTACGACGCCCGCGGCGGCGGCGACAAGTCGACGCCCGGTTCCTGGTTCTTCCGCAACTCGCTCATCGGCGACGTGGTCGAGGTCAAGAACGCCAAGGACGAGGTCATCGCCCCGGACAACGGCCTCAACGGCTGGAACATGTCCTGGGAGGAGTGGACCGCACCGCAGTGACGGAAGAGAGCGACTGACGCCCGGCCGGCCGGACGATCCGGACGGGCGGGCGCCGGGCCCGGTGTGTGAGCAGGCGCACCGGGCCCCGCGGCGTTAATGAGCGCTAACGTGTGGTGGCATGACTGCATACCTGGAGGTCGCCGAGGGCGTCGGTACGCTGCGCCTGGACCGCCCGCCCATGAACGCCCTGGACATCGCCGTCCAGGACCGGATCCGCGAACTCGCCGTCGAGGCGGCCGGCCGTGACGACGTACGCGCCCTGGTGGTGTGGGGCGGCGAGAAGGTCTTCGCCGCCGGCGCCGACATCAAGGAGATGCAGGCGATGGACCACGCGGCCATGGTCGCGCGGAGCCGCGGTCTGCAGGAGTCGTTCACGGCGCTGGCGCGGGTGCCGAAGCCCGTCGTCGCCGCGGTCAACGGGTACGCCCTGGGCGGCGGCTGCGAGCTGGCGCTCTGTGCCGACATCCGGATCGCCGGCGAGAGCGCGAAGCTGGGGCAGCCGGAGATCCTGCTCGGACTGATCCCGGGCGCGGGCGGCACGCAGCGGCTCGCCCGGCTGGTCGGTCCCTCGCGGGCCAAGGACCTGATCTTCACCGGCCGGATGGTCAAGGCCGACGAGGCCCTGACGCTCGGGCTCGTGGACCGGGTGGTGCCGGACGCGGAGGTGTACGAGCAGGCGCACGCCTGGGCCGCACGGCTCGCCAAGGGGCCCGCGACGGCGCTGCGGGCGGCGAAGGAGGCCGTGGACCACGGTCTGGAGACGGACCTGGAGACGGGGCTCGCGCTGGAGCGGAGCTGGTTCGCGGGGCTGTTCGCCACCGAGGACCGGGTGACCGGGATGCGCAGCTTCGTGGAGAAGGGGCCGGGGAAGGCGGAGTTCCGCTGAGCCCGTCCCGCGGGTGCCCGCCGGGCGGCGGAGCCGCCCCGCGCCCGGCGACGCTCCGTGACCACTACCCCCGGCCGGGGGTAGTGAGCACCGGAAGCAAGACTTCGGTTGTTCGGGTGTTGTGGGGCCGTGCGCCCGCAGGTCACCGGGGCGTTTGCGCAGTTCAGTGGGGTGCGGCGGAGGCAGCGTAGCTCTGGCATATGCCGGAGCGCGCTCACGGAATGTAGGCTTCCGCAGGACTTGTTGGCGCGGAAATGCTCCCAAAGACGTCCGCCCGCGCCATCATGAGGCCATGGCGGGCCTAGAGGACACCCAGCAACTCCACCGGGAAGAGCCGGCACCTCCGGCCGCCCGCGCCGTACGGCGGTCGCGCAGGCCCCTGCCGCGGCCGCTGCCCTCGCCCGCCTACCGGCGCTTCCCCACCGCCGCCCCGGCCGACGAGGCCGCGGGGAGCACGGCGCCCGCTCCGATGGAGCGGTGGGGCAACCCGGCCCTCGGCGAGGTGCGGCTGCCGTCGCGGCCCGAGTCCGCCGCGATCGCCCGCCGGCTGGCCGACGCGGTCGTCGTCGAGCACTGGGGGATGTCGCCGCAGTTCGCCGAGCACGCCGTGCTGCTGGTCTCCGAACTCGTCGGCAACGCCGTACGGCACACCGGGGCGCGCACGTTCGGGCTGCGCATGTCGCGGGCGCGCGGCCGGATCCGCATCGAGGTGCGCGACCCCTCGCGCGCGCTGCCGTGTCTGATGCCCGTACGCGACATGGACACCAGCGGGCGCGGGCTGTTCCTCATCGACCAGGTCGCCGACCGCTGGGGCGTCGACCTGCTGCCGCGCGGCAAGTGCACCTGGGTCGAGCTGCGGGAGCCCGGGCGAGGCTAGAAGCGCAGCTCAACAGCCGTTACCGTGGGGTCATATGACGGACCTCGGGATCGACTTCGCGCAGAAGGTGCTCGACGAGCAACCGTTCAGCAGGCTGCTCGGCGCCCGGATCACCGCGTTCGCGGACGGCGCCGCGACGCTGGAGGTGGACATCCGCGACGACCTGCGCCAGCAGTTCGGCTACGCGCACGGCGGGCTGCTCGCCTACGCCGCCGACAACGCGCTGACGTTCGCCGCCGGCACGGTCCTCGGCCCCGCCGTCCTCACCGGCGGCTTCTCCGTCCAGTACCTGCGCCCGGCGCGGGACGGCACCCTGCGGGCCGAGGCGTACGTGGTGCACGCGGGCCGGCGCCAGGCCGTCTGCCGCTGCGACATCTACGCGGTCGGGGCGGACACCGGTGAGACCGCGGCCGGCGCGGACGGCGAAGCCGGCGCCGCGCTGTGCGCGGTCGCGCAGGGCACGATCCTCACGGCCCCGCAGCACACGGACACCTAGCCCCGGCGGGCCCGCGGCTCAGGTGCTGCGCCCGGTCAGCCCCAGCAGCCGCGTCTGCGCGTCCGCGCCCTGCGGCACCGGCACCGGGTCGGCGAAGAGCCCGCTGGCCGCCAGCATCCGGGCCTGCGGCTCCACCTGGTCCAGCGCGAACTCCGCCAGCTCCACGGGCAGTACGTCGTTCGCACCGATGCCCCGGGCCAGGTCCCAGGAGTGCACGATCGCGTCGACGGCCATCTCCAGGCAGTACGACTCCGCGGGGCTGTCCCCGTAGCTCAGGTGCACCGTACGGGCCAGGGCGAGCGGCTCGGCGAAGGCGGCGCGGGCCTCGGCGGAGGCCTCGTCCCAGATGGCCACCGGATCGTCGCCGAGCTGATCGCCGCCGAACTGTTCGCCCAGCTCCGCGACCTTGTCGCCCGCGAGCAGCGGCGGCACCCACAACTGCTCGACCGCCATGTGGTTGACGAGATCCCGAACGTTCCAGTCCGTACACGGCGTGGCCGCCGTCCACTGGTCGGGGCCGACCTGGTGGACGTGCTCGGCGAACTGATCGAGCGCGGCGGCGTGCAGGGCCAAGGTCTCGTTCTCTGCCATGTACCCACGGTAAGGCCGGGCACCGTCACCCCGCCCGCCGAGCGGGCCCCCGCCGCCTGCCAGGGCGGGCGGAGGCCGCGTGGGCGGCCACCGTGCGTGAGGCTTTCCGCAGTCCGTTGCCGCATCGTGCATTCGGGTGACCGGGAACGGCTCCCGGAGCGTGACGACGTGGCTACCGTGGTGCAGGGAGGTGCTGTCTGACCACCCGGGGTCCTGTGGGGGGATGCGATGGCGACAAGCAGACACGGAGGCGGGCAGTTGCCCCGTCTCCAGCTCGATCAGCTCCTGGACGAGCTGCAACTGCGCATCGACGAGGTGCGCGGCACCCGCGACCGCGTGCACAGCCTGCTGGAGGCCGTGCTCACGGTCGGCAGGGAGCTGGACCTGCGCCAGGTCCTGCGGCGGATCGTGGAGGCCGCGGTGGTGCTCGTGGACGCCGAGTACGGGGCGCTCGGCGTCATCGAACACGGCGAGCGGCTGGCGCAGTTCATCCCCGTGGGGATCTCCGTCGAGGAGTACGAGGAGATCGGCCCGCTGCCGCAGGGGCACGGCGTGCTCGGCGAGCTGATCCGGCACCCCGAGGCGCTGCGCATCCAGGAGTTGCAGGACCACCCGTCCTCGTACGGCCTCCCGGCCAACCACCCGCCGATGCACTCCTTCCTCGGCGTGCCCATCCGGGTCCGCGACGAGGTCTTCGGCAACCTGTACCTCACCGAGAAGCGCAGCGCCAAGGAGTTCGACGGCGAGGACGAGGCGGTCCTGTCGACGCTCGCCGTGGCCGCGGGCGTGGCGATCGAGAACGCCCGGCTGTACGAGGAGGCCCGCCGCCGGCAGCGCTGGATCGAGGCCAGCGGCGAGGTGACCAACACCCTGCTCTCCGGCGCCCAGGAGGAAGAGGTGCTGGGCCTGATGCTGGACCGGGCCCGCAGCATCCTTCGGGCCGACCTCGGCACCGTCGCGCTGCCCGCCGAGGGCGCCGACGAGCTGCGTATCGTGCTCGCCCAGGGCACGGCCGCCGACCTGCTCGAAGGGCGCACGTTACCCATGAAGGGCACGCTGTCCGGCGTCGCGTTCACCAGGGTGGAGCTGGCGATCAGCGACGACGTGACGAAGGATCCCCGCGCACGCGACAGCGTGCTGCCGGTCAACGGCATCGGCCCCGCGGTCGCCGTGCCGCTGGGCACCAGCGACGGGCTGCGCGGCGTGCTCCTCGTCGGCCGGGAGGCGGGCGGCGAGCGCTTCGGCCCGGAGGAGACCGATGCCCTCGTGGGCTTCGCCGGGCAGGCGGCGGTGGCCATGGAGCTGGCCCAGCGGCGCCGGGACGCCGAGCAGCTCGCGCTCTTCGAGGACCGCGACCGCATCGCCCGGGACCTGCACGACCTGGCCATCCAGCGACTGTTCGCCACCGGCATGACGCTGCAGAGCGCGCTGCGCTTCGTGGCCCACGAGGAGGGCACCGAGCGGCTGCTGCGCGCCGTGGACGACCTGGACGAGACCATCAAGATCATCCGAACCACGATTTTCGGCCTCCGCAGGCACGAGCACGGGCCGACCGCGCAGGGCCTGCGGCTGCGGGTGCTCAGCCAGGTCAAGGACTCGGTCGCCACGCTCGGGTTCACCCCGGCGCTGCGTACCGAGGGGCTGCTCGACACCGACGTGCCGGCGCCGGTGGCCGACCACCTCGTGGCGGTGCTCGGCGAGGCGCTGTCCAACGCCGCCCGGCACGCGGGCGCGTCGTCGGTCGACATCACGGTGATCGCCGGGCAGGGCCTGGTCGCGCTCACGGTCACGGACGACGGGCGCGGCCTGCCGGTCGGCGGGCGGCGCAGCGGGCTGGCGAACATCGCGGAGCGGGCCGGGGAACTCGGCGGCGAGCTGACCCTCGACCCGCCGGCCGGCGGCGGTACGCGCCTGGTGTGGCGGGTGCCGCTGGACCGCCGGGCGGTGCAGGACCGGGGCGGCCAGGCGGAGCAGGCGGACGGGCGGGAGGACGGCGCGGGCGGCCCGGACGGGAGCGGTCCCGACCCCGGCCGGGGGTGACCGGTGCGGCACGCGGGCCGCGGCAGGGGCGTACGGCGGGCGTCACACGCCCGGCGGGCGCAGGGCCTTGCTGGCGAGCACCGCCGCCTGTATGCGGCGCTCCACGCCCAGCTTGGCGAGCAGCCGGGAGATGTGGTTCTTCACCGTCTTCTCGGACAGATAGAGCCGCTGGCCGATCTGCCGGTTCGTCAGGCCCTCGCCGATCAGTTCCAGCACGTCGAGTTCGCGCGGCGAGAGTCCGGCGAGCGTCTCGTTCTCCGGCGCCGAAGGGACGTCGTCGCGGCGCAGGTTCGTCATCAGCCGGGCGGTGGTGGCGGGGTCGAGCATGGACTGCCCGGAGGCCACGGTCCGTACCGCGGAGACCAGGTCGCCGCCCTTGATCTGCTTGAGCACGTACCCCGAGGCGCCCGCCATGATCGCGTCCAGCAGCGCGTCGTCGTCGTCGAAGGACGTCAGCATGAGGCACGCCAGTTCGGGCATCCGCGAGCGCAGCTCGCGGCAGACCCCGATCCCGTCGCCGTCCGGCAGCCGGACGTCCAGCACGGCCACGTCGGGCCGCAGCGCGGGTCCGCGGGCGAGCGCCTGTGCGAACGTGCCCGCCTCGCCGGTCACTTCGATGCCGGGCTCGGCCTCCAGCAGGTCGCGCAGGCCGCGCCGGACCACCTCGTGGTCGTCGACGAGGAAGACCCTGATGGGGCGGGCCGCCGAGAATTGCCTTTCCACTGTCACGTCGGGCACCTTTCAGCTCCTGCTCGGCTGGCTCGATCGTCCTCGGCCGCCGTGCCCCGGGGGTAGGGCCGAACGGGCCCATGACCGGCACGTCGCGGGCACCCGGATGCTACGACCCGCCCCACCGCGTCCGCTCGGTTCTCGCCGAACGCGGGCCGAAGTGCGACAGTCGGAGGGGAGAGCCTTTATCCGGGCGTGAGGGAAGCGGATTGGGGGTTGCCGATGGCCGCGGGAGCGGACATGGGGCGCGCGGAGGACCGCCCGGTACGCAGAGTGTGGAGCCGGCGCAACCCCTTCAGACGGCGTACGGACGTGCTGGAGGGCTGGGCGACGTTCGGCGCCGTCGCGGTGTTCGCCCTCGGCGGCACCGCGGCCGCCTGGGCCGCCGCGTCCGCCGTGCACGAGGAGTTGAGCAGCCGCAGCGCGGAGCGCCAGCGGACGACGGCCGTGCTGCTGCAGGACGCGCCGCCGCTGACGATGCTGCGGGGCGATGCGTGGTCCGGCGGCATGGTGACCACCAAGGTCCGCTGGCGGGACGCGGACGGGCAGGCGCACACCGGCCGTACGCGGGTGTCCGCCGGGCTGCTCAAGGGCTCGGAGGCGGAGATCTGGACGGACGCCTCGGGCCGGCACGCCGTGGACCCGCCGCCGCCCCCGGGCGACACCGGTGTGCAGAGCGCCGTGGCCGCCGGCGGGGCGGCCGGCGTGGTGGGGTGCCTGGCGTTCGGTACCAGGACCGTGCTGCGCGTACGGCTGGACCGCAGGCGTGCGGAGGAGTGGGAGCGCGACTGGGCGCGGGTGGAGCCGCACTGGCGGCAGGGGAGCGCGGGGCCCTCCGAGCGGTAGCGGGCGGGCGCGGGACCGGTCGGACGGGGGGCCGACGAAGGCGAGCCGAGGCGACGCGGGGCCCCGCGG
>NZ_JBDPMI010000081.1:0-770 GCF_039871555.1 Streptomyces sp. B5E4 | reverse complement strand
CTCGACCTTCGCCGGCACCAGCTCCAGGCCCAACCGGGCAGCCAGGTCCCTCGCCCGCAGCCCCTGGCCGCCGCTGCCGGCCTCCAGCACGGCCAGCAGCCTGCGGTACTCAGGAGCAAGCACCTCAACCGTGACACCCTCGCGCCACTGGGGGACCACCGCACCGGCCACGGGCTCCTTCACCTCGACCGGAACCCGGGCCGGCCGGACCGGCTCCTGCAGCACAGCCCCCGCGGCCAGGACCTCGGCCAGCTCCGCGAGCGCGACGACCCGCCGGCCCAGCACAGCCTCCGCCTCCACCAGCTCGACCCGAACCCGGTCCGCCTCGGCACGCAGCTCCTCCACCCGCACCCGAGCAGCCGACTCCCGAGCCTCCAACATCCCCATCACCGACGGCACCCGCAATACCTCCCCGACGAAACAACACGACATGCCGTCCCTGCCGCAGAACCACCGACATCATGCCTGAACAGCGAAAACGCAGCTATCACATCCGGAAAGACAACGGCTTCTGAGGCGTCTGGGTTGGGTTTGGGGCGGTTTGGTTTGTTGGTGTCATGCGGCGAGTTCGACGCCCTCGGGGGTGCGGGGGCGAAGGCGGGTGCGGGGATTTGATCGGCTTGCGGGCGGACTTGGTGGGCGGGGGCGTAGGCCGGTGCCGGGGTTTGATCCGCTTGCGGGCGGGCCGGTGTGGCGGGGGCGAAGGCCGGTGCCGGGGTCGGGCGGGTTGCGGGCGGTCTCGGTGTCGGGGTGGGGGTCCGGTGTGTGGT
>NZ_JBDPMI010000080.1:0-824 GCF_039871555.1 Streptomyces sp. B5E4 | reverse complement strand
GCGATGCGGTGTTCGCCTGCGTACACGTTCATGGTGTCGCCGCGCAGGAAGCCGACCAGTGTCATGCCGGTCTCCGCGGCGAGGTCGACGGCCAGGGACGACGGCGCGGAAACCGCGGCCAGGACGGGGATACCGGCCATCGCGGCCTTCTGCGCCAACTCGAACGACGCCCGCCCCGAGACCATCAGCACCGTGCCGCTCAGCGGCAGCCGGTCCCGCTGCAACGCCCGGCCGACCAGCTTGTCGACGGCATTGTGACGGCCCACGTCCTCACGCAGATCGATCAGCTCCCCCTCCGGCGTGAACAAAGCCGCCGCGTGCAGCCCGCCGGTACGGTCGAAGACCCGCTGCCCGGCCCGCAGCCGGTCCGGCAGCACGGCCAGGACCCCGGGCGCCAGCCGCATGGCGTCGTCCGTGAGGGGCCAGCGGGTAGTGGTACGGACCGCATCCAGACTCGCCTTCCCGCACAAACCACACGACGACGTCGTATAGACATTCCGCTCCAGCGAGATGTCCGGCACCACCACCCCCGCGGCAAGACGCACATCCACGACGTTGTACGTGTTCCCGCCCTCCCCACCGTCCACCGCCCCCGCGCAATACGCGATCCCCGCCACCTCCCCACCCCGCGCCACCACCCCCTCACTCACCAGAAACCCCGCCGCCAACGCGAAATCATCACCCGGCGTCCGCATCGTGACCGCCAACGCCCGGCCCCCCAACCGGATCTCCAACGGCTCCTCCGCCACCAACGTGTCCGCCCGCCGGTCCACCCGCCCCCCACGCACCCGCACCACCGCACGCCGCACCGTCACCCGACCCAT